>CALWKN010000130.1 GCA_944381265.1 uncultured Clostridia bacterium | reverse complement strand
TAGAGGTAGATGTTCTGCATGGCCAGGTCCGCCGCCGGCAGCAGCATGCCGGCCAGGAACTGCGCCACGGCCACCATCCAGATCGCCTGCGAATTCGTAAAGAGCCACAGCGCCGGAACGAACGTGCCCAGCAGCGTGAAGACGCGGATCACGGCCTTGTTGCCGTAGCGGTCCATGAGCTTTCCCCAGTACCCGGCGAACAGGAGCGTGGCCAGGTTGCACACGATGCCGGAGAGGATGTTGATCTCCGTATAGCTCATGCCCATGGGCCCGAGCATGTGCACGTTGTAGAAGGGGCCGCAGATGTTGACCGCAAACGCCCACGCCGTCCACAGCGCGATGACCTTCATGTAGGAGCGGTTCGTCAGCACGCCGCGGAACATCGAGGGGAAGCTCTCCCGCTTCTCCCCCTCCGGGCGCGGGGCCATCGGCGGGAAGGTGACCCAGAAGAAGCAGATGATGTCCCCCGCGCCGAAGATGCCCGCCAGCACGAAGACGATCGTGTAGCCCGTGAGCGAACCGTCCGCGGTGAAGGCGTCCAGCAGCAGGGAGATGAGGAGGCCGGCGAGGATGCCGGTGACCATCATCATCCGCTGGCGCGCCGCGAAGTAGCGCCCGCGGATGCGCACGGGCACGATGTCCGGCAGCAGGGAGTTGAAGGAGGAGTCGATGAACCCGCCCATGCAGGAGAGCAGCAGCACGAGCACCAGGATCACCCAGATCCGCAGCACCTCCTGCCCTGCGGGCACAAAGTAGGGCACCAGCGCCACGGGAATCCACGAGAGCCGCGAGATCAGGCCGAAGACGAGCATCAGCTCGCGCCGCTTGCGCGTCCGCTCCAGGATGTAGGAGGTGACCAGCTGCATGAACTTGGCCACATAGGGCATCGCCAGCAGCACGGAGTAGACAAAGTCCGAGGCGCCAAGTGCCTTGATGTACCCGGTCAGCGCGGTGCCGCCGGTGATGGTGAAGCTGACGTTGCCGATGACGACGCCCAGGATCACCAGGCGCAGGTTCTTGCGCGTTTCCTTGGCGAGTCCCGTCGTGTCATAGAGGCTAAACCGCGAGAGAAACTGGGAAATCTTGCCTTTCATGGGCTCTTCCCCCCGACTCATATGAAATTTTTCTATCTGTGTTCTGTGCGTCAGTTCCTCAGGCTGTGTATGGGGGCGGGGATGCGCCCGCCGCGGGCGATGAAGTCGCGGCTGGATTCCTTGTGCACGGGGATGATCGGCGCCTCGCCAAGCAATCCGCCGAAGACCACGCTGTCGCCCACGGTCTTGCCCGGGGCGGGGATGATGCGAACGGCGGTGGTCTTCTGGTTGATCATGCCGATGGCCGCCTCGTCCGCGATGATGGCGGAGATGGTCTCCGCCGGCGTGTCGCCGGGGATGGCGATCATGTCAAGGCCCACGGAGCAGACGCAGGTCATGGCCTCGAGCTTATCCAGCGTCAGCGTGCCGCGGTTGGCCGCCTCGATCATGCCGATGTCTTCCGAGACGGGGATGAAGGCGCCCGAGAGCCCGCCCACGTGCGAGGAGGCCATGACGCCGCCCTTCTTCACCGCGTCGTTGAGCAGGGCAAGGGCCGCGGTGGTGCCGTGGGTGCCGGTGACTTCCAGGCCCATCTCCTCCAGTATGTGCGCCACCGAGTCGCCCATGGTGGGCGTCGGCGCCAGCGACAGGTCCACGATGCCAAAGGGCACGTCCAGGCGGCGGCTGGCCTCGCGCGCCACCAGCTGGCCCACGCGCGTGATCTTAAAGGCCGTGCGCTTGATGGTCTCGGCTACCACGTCAAAGGGCTCGCCGCGGCACTCCTCCAGCGCCGCCTTGACCACGCCCGGGCCGGAGACGCCGACGTTGATGGCCGCGTCCCCCTCGCCCACGCCGTGGAAAGCCCCGGCCATGAAGGGGTTGTCCTCCACGGCGTTGGCAAAGACCACGAGCTTGGCGCAGGCAAAGCCGTCCTGATCGGCGGTGCGGGCGGCGGCGTCCTTGATGACCTCGCCCATCAGGCGCACGGCGTCCATGTTGATGCCGGCCTTGGTGGTGCCGACGTTGACAGAGGAACAGACGACGTCGGTCGTCGCCAGTGTCTCCGGTATGGCGCGGATCAGCGCCTCGTCCGCGCGCGTCATGGCCTTGTGCACAAGGGCCGAAAAGCCGCCGAGGAAGTTCACCCCCACGGCCTTTGCCGCGCGGTCCAGCGCGCGGCCCAGCGCCACCGGGTCCCGGGCGCCGAGCAGCGCCGCGGGCGTGACCGAGATGCGCTTGTTCACAATCGGTATGCCGAACTCGCGCTCGATCTGCTCGCCCGTGGGCACGAGTTTCTCTGCCTGGGCGGTGATGCGGTCGTAGACGCGGTCGCAGAGTCCCTCCTCCGGGCCGGGCACGCAGGGCATGAGGTTGATGCCCATGGTGATGGTGCGCACGTCCAGCTTGTTCTGGTCGATCATGCGCAGCGTCTGCAGGATCTCGCTTGCGTTGAGCATATGGCTTCCCTCCCTCCCGCGCGCTTAGATGCGGTGCATGGCGTCGAAGATGTCGCTGCGCTGCACGCGGATCTCCAGGCTCATCTCCTGCCCAAGGTCCAGCAGCGCCTCGCGCACGACGTTGTACTCGCTGTCCTGCCCGATCTCCACCAGCATGATCATGGTGAACATGTCGGAAAGTATGGTCTGCGTGATGTCCAGTATGTTGACCCCGTTTTGGTAGAGCAGATTCGAGACCGCGGCGATGATGCCCGTGCGGTCCTTGCCCAAAACCGTGATGACTGCCTTCATGTGCGTCCTCCCTGTGCGGTATTCTCTTTCTAGTATAACATATCCCCGCGCCGTTTGTCCCCCGCCGCAAAAAATTTCGCCCGCCCCTCTTGACATATAATACTATTCGCTTTATAATATCCGCAGTTGGGCAATATTGCCCAAGGAAGGAGGTCAGGGCTTTGCTTCTACCCGTCAACGCCGCGATGATGGATGCCTGCGTGCTGGCGGCGCTGGAAAAGGAGGACACCTACGGCTACCGCATCACGCAGCAGCTGACGCATGGCCTGGGCGTCTCGGAGTCCTCGCTCTACCCGGTGCTGCGCCGCCTGCAGAAGGACGGGTGTCTGAGCACCTACGACGTGGCCATATCCGGCCGCAACCGGCGCTATTACCGCATCACCGACCGCGGGCGGCAGGTACTTGCCACCTACAGGAGAGAGTGGGTGGAGTACAAGCGCCGCATCGACGAGATCCTAAGTCCCATTCAGCAGGAAAGTCAGGAGGAGAATCTTTCATGACGCGCAGTGAATTCCTTGCCGCGCTGCGCCGGCGGCTGAGCCACCTGCCGCCGGAGGAGCAGGACGCGGCGCTGAAGTACTACGAGGAATACTTTGATGAAGCGGAATCGGAGGAGGAGGCCGCGCGCCAGCTCGGCTCGCCGGACGCCATCGCCGACCGGATCCTGGCGGACTACGGCGCCGGACGCGCCCACGCCGCGGAGAAAAAGCCGGGCCGCTCGCCCTGGTTCTACGTGGCCATCGTCTCGCTGTGCATATTGTTCAGCCCGGTGATCCTTGGCGTCGGCGGGGCGGCGCTGGCGGCGGCGCTTACGATCGCCTGCCTGTTCCTGGTTGCCGTAGTCGGCGTGATCGGCGGCTTCCTCTGCGCGGCGCTGGCGCTGCTGGCGGCGTTTGTGATTCTTCTGGTCGCCTGCGTGCCGGCCTTTGCCAGCTTCCCCCCGGCGGGCACGCTGCTGCTGGGCGCGTCGCTGGCCTGCGCCGGAATGGGCGCGCTGCTCGGCGTGTTCACCGGCTATCTATGCTATTGGACCGGCCTGCTCTTCCGGGCGATGTTCACCTGCGGCCGGCGCAAGAAGGGAGCGAAAGCCAAATGAAGAAGTTCGTCCGCATCACGCTGCTGGTCTCCGCCTGTCTGCTGGCGGTGGGGATCCTGACCGGGGCGCTGGGCTTTGTCTGGACCTGGCGCACGGCGGACCGCTACACGCCGGAGGCGCCGGTGGAGCAGGACCTCGCGCTGGACATGGAGACCCTTGAGGCGCTGGACATGGACATTTCCCTTGGCGACGTCCGCCTGCTGCCCCTGGCGGAAGGCGAGCAGGCGCGCCTGGAGATGCGCGGCTACGCGCAGGGCGAGATCGTCGCCGCGCAGGACGGCGGCACGCTCACCGTCTCCACGCCCGGCGGGATCGGCCGCGGTTCGCTGGTGGATTTCGGCATCTTCCGCATCGACCTGATGGGGAAACTGCACGTCGGCTCCCTGGCGCCGCGCTCGGTGACGCTGTACCTGCCGGAGACGGAACTGCAGCGCGTGGACATCGACGTCAACGTCGGCCGCCTGGAGAACGAGGTGCCCCTGCGCGCCGAAACGCTCTCCCTCGCCTCTTCCGTGGGCGATCTTACGCTGCGCGACCTCACAGCCACGACGCTGGAGCTGGCGACGGACGTCGGCAACATCGATGTGGAGGATTTTTCCTGTGAGACGCTCTCGGCGCAGGCGGAGACGGGCGACCTTGCGCTGCGCGACGGCGCGGCCACGGGCAGCGCGGTGGTCTCTGTCAATATCGGCGACGCCACGCTGCGCGAGGTGGAGCTGACGACCCTCACGCTCACGGCGGAGATCGGCGACACGCTGCTGGAGGGCGCGCTGCACGGCCCCTGCGCACTGGAGACGGACAACGGCGATCTTACGCTGCGCCTGTCCGGCGGCGCGGCGCGCTACGCACTGGAGTTCCACGCGGAGCTGGGCGACGTCACGGTGCGCGGCGCGGAGCTGTACTGGCGCGAAGGCGCGGGCGTGGTCAATCCGGAGCTGGAGACGGCGGACACCGTGCGCGTCACCTCCAGCCTGGGCGACGTAATGGTGGACCTGACGTAAAAAATGCCCCTTGTCCCGCCCCCTTTTCCGTGGTATGCTGAAGGCCACGGGAAAGGGGGCTTTTTGCATGGAGATCCGTCTGGCCGCGCATGAGGAGGCCGCGGCGCTGTCGATGCTGGACAAGCACGTCTCTTTGGAGGTCCTGCGGGAAAAGATCGCCGCCGGACAGGTGCTGCTCCTCTTGGACGGGGGCCGCATCGCCGGCTGGCTGCGCTGGTCGCTGTTCTGGGACGAGATCCCCTTTATGAACCTGCTCTACCTGCTGGAGCCGTACCGCGGCCGGGGCCTTGGGCGGAGACTGGTGGAGACCTGGGAGGCGGCGCTGCGCGGCGCCGGGTATGCGCAGGCGCTGACCTCGACGCAGGCCGACGAGTGCGCGCAGCACTTCTACCGCCGCCTGGGCTACGCGGACATAGGCGCCTTCGCGCTGCCGGGCGAAGCGCTGGAGCTGATGCTGCGCAAAGCCCTGTAAAAATGCCAAAAACACAAGCAGCCGCGCCCTTGCTCAAGGGACGCGGCCGTGTGTACCGAATATGCGGAAAGCAGGCGGGAATTCGCATTCTTGGAGAGGAGGAGTCTAATTTTTTTGATCATCTGGTTTGGGGTTTGGAACTCCTGCCTGCCGGGGTGGTTTAAGGAGGAATCGACCAAGGGATCTCCCTCAACCGATGTCTAAAGTATACCAGCAAGCTGTGTGCGAATCGTGACCTGTTTGTAAACAATGCGCCGCCGGGCGCTTTCTTTTTCCGATTGCAAAGGCGCGCCCGGTCTGCTATACTGTCCCGTGTGCCTGTTTTTCGGGGCAAATCGAGTCGAATCGGGAGGTTTTATCCATGACGCGCGCCGCGCTCTTTCCCCGGGACTTTCTCAAGCCGGCCTTCTCCATCGGCCTGCCCATCGCGCTGCAGTCCTTCATCACCACCTCGGTCAACATGGTGGACGTGGTGATGCTGGGGCACCTGGGCGATGTGGACATCGCGGCGGTGGGCGTGGCCAACCAGATCTACTTCCTGCTCTCTCTGGTGCTCTTTGGCGTCAGCTCCGGCGCCTCGGTGTTCGTCTCGCAGTTCCACGGCAAGGGCGACATCGCCGGCGTGCACCGCACGCAGGGCGTGATGTACCTGCTGGCGCTGCTGTTCTCGCTCCTGTTCACGGCCGGGGCCGAGCTCCTGCCGGAGCGGCTGATCGCCATCTACTCGCGCGACGCGGCGGTGATCGAGGCGGGCGCGTCCTATCTGCGCATCGTCGGCCTCTCCTATGTGGTGACGGCCTTCTCCTACACGCTGGGCTTCGCCTGCCGCGCCACGGGCAATGTGCGCCTGCCGATGCTGACCAGCCTGCTTTCCGTCGCCACGAACACCGCGCTCAACGCGGTGCTGATCTTCGGTCTGCTGGGCTTTCCGGCGCTGGGCCTGCGCGGCGCGGCGATCGCCACGGCCATCGCCCGCTGCGTGGAGCTGGCGGTGCTCCTGGGCGTGACCTACCGCAGCCGCCTCATCGTGGCGGCGAACTTCCGCCAACTCTTCCTGCACCTGGACGGCGCCTTCCTGCGCCGCTACTTCCGCACCACGCTGCCGGTGCTGCTGAATGAAACGCTCTGGTCCACCGGCGTATCGCTCTACACCGTAGCCTACGGCCTGCTCGGCACGGGCGCGCTGGCCTCGGTACAGATCGCCAACACCGTGTTCCAGCTCTTCATGGTGCTCATCCGCGGCCTGTCGGACGCCTGCGCCATACTCATCGGCCACAAGATCGGCGCCGGGGACGAGGCGGGCGCCTCGCGCGACGGCCTGCGCTTCATGGCGCTGGTGCCGCTGATCGGCGTGGGGATGTGCGCGCTGCTGATCCTGCTCCGCCCGACGATCCTCACCTTCTTTACCGTCACGCCCGACACACTGCAGATGACCATGGAAATGCTGGCGCTGCAGGCCTTCATGCTCATCCCCAAGGCCTTTACGATGGTCATCATCGTCGGGCTCTGCCGCAGCGGCGGGGACACGCTCTTCGCCTGCATACTGGACACGGCCACGGTCTGGGTGGTGGCGGTGCCGCTGGCCTTCCTGGGCGCGCACCTCGGCCTGCCGCTGTGGGGCGTGTACCTGTGCGTCTGCTCGGAGGACGTGGTCAAGGCGATCCTGGGCGTGCCGCGCATACTCTCCAAAAAGTGGCTGCACAACGTCGTCGCCGACGCCGCCTAAACGCGCAAA
>CALWKN010000129.1 GCA_944381265.1 uncultured Clostridia bacterium | reverse complement strand
GGATGGGCGCCAGCCCATCCGCTGCGCGGGCCGTCGTAGGGCGAGGATCTGACGGTTGCGCTTCGGGGGGGTGCGGGGGGCGAAGCCCCCCGCCTCCCGGCGCTCGTGGAGGTGCAGGCTCTGCCTGCACCTCCATGGGCGGCAGTCGCCGCCCGCGGGCGGCGAGAACCCTGCGGCTTCCCCATTGCGCTGAGGCAGGGCCCCGCCCGCGCGAGGCATAGGATGGGCGCCAGCCCATCATGCGAGCGCGTGGCGCGGTCGGCTGCTTATCTACCGGAAGATCCGCGCGGGGGGAAAATTCGGCAGGGGAAAGGATCGAAAAAGAAGGAAAACCCTTTGCGGGCGTGGAAATGTAAGAAAGTGAAATCGATGCCGAATGGGGGAGCATTTCGATGATACGCTGTATCTTCTTCGACGTGGACGACACGCTGATGGACTACCGGAGCGCCGAGCGGCAGGTGCTCACGCGCCTGATGCGGGAGCAGGGCGCGGAACCCGACGAGGCGGCGCTCGACAACCTGTGGGAGCGCTCCTGGTTCTACTGGGAGGCGCGCGGCCTCGACCACCCGGAGCGCGTCGCCGTCCACCGCGACTACCACGACCGCGCACGCCTTGCGGTCGAGGACCTTTGCACCTACGCGCGCATACACTATGGGCTGCGCGACCTGCCCGCGCAGCTGAGCAGCCGCTTCGTCAGCCTGATGGGCGAGGCGGTGACCACCTACGACGACGTGCCGGAGGTGCTTTCGGCGCTCAAGGACCGCTATCTGCTCTGCGCCGCCTCCAACGCGCTGAGCGAGAGCCAGCGGCCGCGTTTGGAGAAGCTGGGGCTGCTGGACCACTTCTTCCTCTCCGAGGAGGTCGGCCGCATCAAGCCCAGCCGCGCCTTCTTCCTGCGCGCCTGCACCCGCCTGCACGTCCACCCGCGGGAGTGCCTGATGGTGGGCGATTCGCTGATAGCCGACGTCGGCGGCGCCGCCAAGGCCGGACTGCAGACCTGCTGGCTCAACCGCGCCGGGCGCGACAACGCCACGCGCGTGCGGCCCCACTACACGATACGCACACTGCATGAGCTGCCGCCGCTGCTGAGCCGGCTGCGGACGATGGAAGGGAGCGAGAACGCGTGATACTCTACGAAAAACCCGGAAAACAACACAGCGAAGAGACGCTGCGCCTTGCCGCGGCGCGCGCCGCGGCGATGGATACCTACCTGGTCGTTGCCTCGACAAAGGGAGACACGGCGCTTGCCGCCGTATCGGCCGCGAAGGATGCCGGGGTGCTAACGCGCCTGGTCGTCGTCGGCTCCGTGCCGGACAAGGGCGCGCAGAAGATGGCCCCGGAGGCCCTGCGCGCGCTTGCCCAGGCGGGCGTGCCCGTCGTCTTTGCCAGCCACGTCCTCTCCGGCGCCGAGCGCGGCATCTCCACCCGCTTTGGCGGCGCCTACCCGGTGGAGATCATCGCCCACACGCTGCGCATGCTCTCGCAGGGGGTGAAGGTCTGCCTGGAGTGCGGCGTCATGGCGCTGGACGCCGGCGTCCTCCCTTACGGGAAGCCCGTCGTCGCCGTGGGCGGCACCGGCCACGGCGCGGACACGGCCTGCGTGCTCACGCCCGCCGGCGCCAACGCGATCTTCGATTGTAAAATCCATGAGATCTTGTGCAAACCCTATTGACAGACGGGGGAAAATCGGGTATCATTATGCCTGTTGTGAGAACACTCTCGTGCGCCTAAGACAGCGAGTGAGCCGCAGGCTCTGAAAGGGGAACCGCTCGCCGAGGACATGAAGGAGCGGTGAAACAGGATCTTCACGCCCTCGTGCCTTCCACCAGGCGCGAGGGCGTTTTTGCGGCCGACCGCCGGGGGCTTCTTCCCTTGGCGGAAAAGGAAAGCGAGGTGGAAAACATGGCAAAGAACTACGAGAGCAAGGCGGCCCTGATCGAAGAGATCAAGGAGCTGATGAACGGCTGCCAGTCGGCGGTGATCGTGGACTACCGCGGGCTTACCGTGGAGGAGGACACCGCGCTGCGCAAGAAGTTCCGCGAAAGCGGCGTCAAGTACCGCGTTCTAAAGAACACCTACATCAAGCGCGCCGTGGACGAGATCGGCATCACGGGCCTGGACGAGTACCTCAACGGCCCCACGGCCGTGGCCTTTGGCATGACGGACCCGGCGGCCCCCGCCAAGATCGTCAAGGAGTTCATCGCGGACAAGAAGAAGATGACCGTCAAGTGCGGCATCGTGGACAAGCAGGTCATCGACGCCAAGGGCGTGGACGCCCTGGCCGAACTGCCGAGCCGCGAAGTGCTCATCGCCAAGATGCTGGGCAGCATGAACGCGCCCATCACCGGCCTGGTCTCCGTGCTGGGCGGCACGATCCGCAAGCTGCTCTACGCGCTCAACGCCGTCGCCGATTCCAAGGGCGAGGCTGCGTAACATTCCCCGCATAAAACACGCACAGATTTCGAATGGAGGAAACGAAAAATGACCCGTGAAGAAATGATTTCCGCGATCGAGTCCATGACCGTTCTGGAGCTCAACGAGCTCGTCAAGGCCCTTGAGGAGAAGTTCGGCGTCTCCGCCGCCGCTCCCGTCGCTGTCGCCGCCGCTCCCGCCGCCGGCGCTGCCGCTGCCGCTCCCGCCGAGGAGAAGACCGAGTTCGACGTCATCCTCAAGGAAGCCGGCGCCGAGAAGATCAAGGTCATCAAGGCCGTGCGCGAGGTCGTCTCCGGCCTGGGCCTGAAGGAAGCCAAGGAGATCGTCGATGGCGCGCCCAAGACCCTGAAGGAGGGCGTCTCCAAGGACGAGGCCGAGAAGATCAAGGCCAAGTTCGCCGAGGTCGGCGCTACCGTCGAGATCAAGTAAGATCCGCCAAAAGAAGGGGAGCGGTGCGGCTGTTTGCCGCGCGGCTCCCTTATTTTTATGCACAGGAGGGAAAAACATGGTCGAGGAGATGTCCGCCTTCTTCGCCGCGCGCGTGGAGGGCTATGACGAGCACATGCTGCGCGAGGTCGTGGGCTGCCGCGAGGGGTACGCGCGCCTTGCGCAGGCGCTGCCGGAGGGCGTGCGCGAGCTGCTGGACCTTGGCTGCGGCACGGGGCTGGAGCTGGACGCGCTCTTTGCCCGCTTCCCGCGTCTGCGCGTCACCGGGCTGGACATGACGGAGGAGATGCTCCGCGCGCTGCGGCGCAAGCACCCGGACAAGGCGCTGACGCTGCGCTGCCAGGACTACCGGCAGGCGGACTTTGGGCGCGAGCGCTTTGACGCGGCGGTGTCGTTCGAGTCGCTGCACCACCTGGAGCCGGAGGAGAAGCGCGGCATCTACGCGCGCGTGTTCGCGGCGCTGCGCCCGGGCGGCGGCTTCTGGAACGGCGACTACGTGGTGGACGATCCGGCGGAGGAGGAGCGCTTCCGCCAGGAGGCGCGGCGGCTGCGGGCGGCGGCGGGGCTTTCCCCGGAGACGCCCCTGCACCTGGACACGCCGCTGGCGCTGGAGACGGAGCTGGACCTGCTGCGGCAGGCGGGCTTCCGCCGCGTCCGCTGCCTGTTCCGACAGGGCGGCACGGCGCTGTTCTGCGGCGAGCGCCCCGCCGGCGCGTGAGGGGCCCCGAGGGGGTGTCGGGGGAGGCCGCAGCCGCCCCCGACTTCGATCAAGGCGAACCCGTATGGGTTCGCTTCCGCGTAGAAGGGCTAGCGCGGAATATCGGCGCCGGGGTATAATATATATAACCAGCCTCTGGACTTTATCGTTGCGCGGCCGGAGCGTGGAAGGCGATAAACAGCGCTTTGCGGAAGGGGCGGTTAACGGAAGGGGCGCATTCCCGTTAAGAACGTCGATTGCTGACGGAGAGGTTTTGTTGTATCGATATCACGCAGGTTAAGGGGAATGCCGGCAAGGGGGGGAACGGGAACGGCGCTCGCTCGTGCTTCTGCGGGCCCGCCCGCCCACCCATCCGGCTGCAGCGCACG
>CALWKN010000128.1 GCA_944381265.1 uncultured Clostridia bacterium | reverse complement strand
AGACCCTGACCCTGCCTTTTCTCCCATGATAGCACGCCCGGCGCGCAAACGCAAGCCCAGGGCCGCGCTTCTTTTCCTCCCCCCGGGGCGACGCCCCACCCCTGGTCCCTCGACTCCGTGGGGGAAGCGAGGGGATGCGGGCCGCCTAACGGCGTCCCTTACCCCTCCCTTCCCCCACAGGGCCCCCGCATCCGCTCTTCCCCGCCTGGCGGCGGCTCGAGCGGATACGGAGGCCCTGGGGTTTCTTCCTTTTGGGGGGCGCGGGAAGCCGCAGCCGATTCACATCCCTTCGCCCTCCGGCTTCTTCGCCGCGTCCTCCGGCTCCGCCGCTTCCTGCGCCGAAGCCTCCTCCTGCGCGGGGCGCTCCTCTTCCGCCGGAACCGCGGGCGGCGCCGCCTCCTGCGGCAGGGGCGCGTCCGGCGCCGACGCCGCGGCTTGCGGCGATACCATGTCCTGCGGTGGTACCGCGACTTCCGGTGGCACCGCGACCTGCGGCGGCACCGCAACCTGCGGCGGCGCTTCCGGCCCGACAGCCGCGGGGCGCAGGGCGAAGCGCGCCGCCGCCACCGCCGCGCACACGGGCAGCGCCCCGATCATGCCGAGCGCCCGCAGCGGCGGGACCGCCGTCCACAGCGCCGCCGCGCCAAGGCCCGCCAGCAGCGAGATCGCCTCCTCGCGCCCGCCCGCCGCCGGGGCGAAAGCCCGCAGCGCCCAGCAGGCCGCCAGCGCCGCCCCCAGCAGGAAGGCGGGCTGCAGCAGCGACAGCACCGGCGCGCTCTGGTCCAGGCCCAGCGGCACGGAAAGCAGCGCGCCCAGCACCGCGCCGCCGTCCGCCAGGCGGCACACGACCCGCTCGCGCGTCTCGCCGCTGCGCTCGCGCGCGATCCCCGCCACAAGATCGCCCGCCATGCGCAGCAGCCCCTGCGCCGACAGCAGCAGCGCCAGCGTCAGCGCGCCGACGAACAGCGCCGAAAGCGGCGCGGGCAGCTCCTGCGACAGCGCCGCCTGCAGCAGCGCCGTCTCCGCCGCCGCCTCCGTCATCAGCCCCGGCGCCATGCCGCGCGCCAGCAGCCCGCCCGCCGCCGCGAGCAACAGCAGCAGCGAGAGCAGCGCCGCGCCTATGCGCGCGCCGTGCCCCCTGGCAAAGCCGTCCTGCGCCCCGCGGACGCGCAGCAGCAGCGGCGCAAGCCCCGCCGCGCCAAAGAACCAGCAGGCGTCCAGCAGCAGCTGCAGCCCGAGCGGCCGCCCGCTGTCCAGGCGCGAGAGCGCCTCGTTCAGCCACTGCGCCATCGTCTCCGCCCGCTCGCCCAGCAGCGCCGAACACAGCGGCAGCCCGGCAAGCAGCGCCGCCAGCAGCGCCGTCTGCAGCCTGTCCATGCGCCGCCGCGCAAGCGGCCCGCAAAGCAGCGCCAGAAGCGCGCTCAGCGCCGCCGCCGAAAGCAGGGCCAGCGTGGTGTGCAGCGAGAACACGCCGGCGATCACCCGCCCCAGCAGCGCGATCGACGCCGCCGAAAGCAGCAGCGCCTGCAGCGCCGCGGCGCCGGCAAAGGCCGCGCGCGCCGGGCCCTGCGGGGGCACAAGGCGCGGCCGCAGCACGAGCAGCAGCGCCCACACGCCCAGCAGCAGCGACAGCGGCAGCAGCAGTCGCGCAAGCCCCCCTGTGTACAGCGCGCCCGGCACCGCGGCCAGCAGCAGCGCGCCCGCGCCCGCCTGCGCCAGGCCCAGCGCCGTGTCCGCCGCGCCGCCGCCGGGGCGCAGCCGCTCCTCCAGCGTGCGCTCGCGTCCAAGCTGCGCAAAGCCCGCGCCCAGGTGCGCGAGCAGCAGTACCAATATCGCCAGCAGGCTCCAGCCTTCCCGATTCAGCATGACAAAACGTATCCTTTCGCAAAAATCCCTGTCCTCTAGTATACCACAGAGCGGGACAAAAGGAAACGCGCTGCGGGCGCCGCCTTTGGTAAAAAAAGCGTGGCCGGGGCGTTGCAAAGCCGCGCCGCCTGCTCTATACTGGAGAAAAGCTTTGCAAGGGAGGACTCTTTCCATGACCCGTCTTGCCTGCGTCGGCGCGCGCGTGCCCGAGATCCTGCTGCCCCAGGGCGTGGACGAGGCCAAATGGGCCGTCGTCGCCTGCGACCAGTACACCTCCCAGCCCGAGGTCTGGGAGGAGACCGAGCGCCTGGTGGGCGCGGCCCCGTCCACGCTGCGCCTGGTGCTGCCGGAAGTCTACCTGTCGGACGCCGCCGAGCGCGTGCCGCGCATCCACGCCGCCATGCGCGCCTACCTCGCCAGTGTCCTCACACGGGCGGTGCGCGGCCTCGTCCTCACCGAGCGGCGCACCGAGTCCGGGCCGCGGCGCGGGCTGCTGCTTTCCGTGGATCTGGAGGAGTACGACTTCCTGCCCGGCTCCGTCTCGCGCGTGCGGGCCACGGAGGGCACGATCCTCTCGCGCATACCGGCGCGCACGCAGGTGCGGCGCGGCGCGCCCCTGGAGTGCCCGCACGTGATGCTGCTGGTGGACGATCCGCGGCAGACGCTGATCGAGCCGCTCTACGCCCGCCGCCGGATGGACGCGCCGCTCTACGACGTGGAGCTGCTGCAGGGCATGGGGCATCTGACCGGCTGGGCCGTGACGGGCGAAGACGACCTCATCGCGGCGGAAAACGCGCTGCGCGCGCTGGACGAAGGGCGCGGGGCGGCGCCGCTGTTCGCCGTGGGCGACGGCAACCACTCCCTGGCCGCGGCGCGTGCCGTCTGGCTGGAGAAGCGCGAAACGCTCTCCCCGGCGGAGCGGGCGGCGCACCCGATGCGCTTTGCCCTGTGCGAGGTGGTGAACCTGCACGACCCGGCGCTGCGCTTTGCGCCCATACACCGGGTGCTGACCGGCGTTTCCCGCGCCGGTCTTGCGGAACTGCGCGCCCGCCTGGGCTCTGCCGGCGCCCCGGGGCCGGCGGCGGTCCTCGTAAGCGGCGAAGGGGAGCAGGCCTTCCCCGGCCTGCCGGTGCAGACGCTGCAGCCGCTCCTGGACGAGTTCCTCGCCGCGCACCCGGAAGCGGCGCTGGACTACGTCCACGGCGACGCCGCCGCGCGGGCGCTCGGCCGCCGCCCCGGCGCCTGCGCGCTGTTGCTGCCCGCGCCGGACAAGCGCGACCTCTTCCCCGCCATCGCCCGCGGGCCGCTGCCGCGCAAGGCCTTCTCCATGGGCGAGGCGCACGAGAAGCGCTGCTACTTCGAATGCCGCCGCCTGTGATCCCGCCCTCCCCTCCCCGCCCTTTGGGGAGGGGAAAATTTCTTCGAAAAAAATGCAAAAAAGGGCTTGCATTTTGGCGGGCGAGGCGCTATAATTATATACGTTCCTTGCGGCGCAGGGAACGAGCGGGAACGCTGATGTAGCTCAGCAGGTAGAGCGCGTCCTTGGTAAGGACGAGGTCACCGGTTCAAATCCGGTCATCAGCTCCACGTCAACCCCCATCGTCTGGCACTCCAGGCGATGGGGGTTCTTTTTTGTTTTTTTCGCTCTCCCTCCGCTTGCGCAAAGGGACGCGGGGGACGAGAGGGCCGACGCGCTGCGCGCGCTCTCGCCCTGTCGTCCGCGGGCCCACCCGCCTTACGTCCTGCCATCTGCAGATCCATAGTCCGCCGCCCCCACCATCGCCGCCCGAAAGATTACCGCACCGCTCCCCGGGTGTCAGATCCTTACGCCTCTCTGCCCGCCAGAGGCCGTCCACGATCTAACAGGCAAACGAAGAAACGCTGCCCCATGCGGATTCTTTCCCGCCAGTGGACGGCCCTCCCCTCCCCCGGGCGAGGCAGACTATGGGCGAAGCCCATACTGCGAGCCCGGGAGGGCGCCACCCCTCCCTCTTTCTCCCCTTCAGAACGCGGCCCCCACCTCCCCCGGGCGAAGCAGACTATGGGCGAAGCCCATACTGCGAGCCCGGGGGTGTACATTGAGAGGGTCCACGCGCCGCGCGCGCTCTCGCTCCATCGTCTGCGGGCCCCTCGCCTTACGTCCTGCCATACGCAAACCCATGGTCCGCCGCCCCCACCACAGTTCTCCGCGTGACTTGCCACACCGCTACCGCTCCCCGGGCGTCAGGCCCTTACGCCTCTCTGCCCGCCAGCGACCGCCCACGACCTAACGGGAAAACAGGGAAACGCCGCCCCATGCGGCTTCCTTCCCTCCAGAGGACGGCCCTCCTCTCCCCCGGGCGAAGCAGACTATGGGCGAAGCCCATACTGCGAGCCCGGGGGAACGCCGCCCCTCCCTCTTTCTCCCCTCCAGAGGACGGCCCCGACCTCCCCCGGCGAGGCAGATCATGGGCGCCAGCCCATACTGCGAGCCCGGGGGACGCCCCCGCGAGATCAGAAAAAACCAGGGCCTCCGTATCCACTCGAGCCGCCCCGCGGGCGGCGAAGAGTGGATGCGGGGGCCCTGTGGGAAAGGGGAGGGGACGGACCGCCGCAGGCGGGCTGCCCCCTCCCCTTTCCCACGGAGTCGAGGGACCAGGGGTGGGGCGTCACCCCCTCAGGAGAGCGGAGAAGCGCTCACGGGTCGAAGAAGGAGATCTGCCGCGCCGGCGCCTCGCGGCGAAGGGCTGGCGCCGTCTCGCGCCGCACCTCTGCCGGCAGATCGCGCAGGAAGGGTGAGGGCTCGCCGCCGCAGGTCAGTATGAGCTCCTCGCGGGCGCGCGTGATGCCCACAAACAGCAGCCGCCGCTCCTCGCGCACGTCCGCGTGCCGCCCGGGCGCATCCAGCGGCAGCTCCCCGGACGCGCACCCGGCCAGCAGCACCAGCGGAAACTCCAGCCCCTTGGCGGCGTGCAGCGTCATCAGCCGCACCGCACCGGAGGCCGCCTTCGCCCCGGACAGGCGCCGGATATCCGCCTCCTCGCCCAGCGTCAGCGCGTCCAAAAACGCCTCCGCCCGGTCAAACAGCGCCGCCGCCTGCAGGAGACGGCGGAAATCCCCTTCCGCCTTCCATCCCAGGCCCTCGCCCAGGGCCTCCAGCGCCCGCCGTGGCCGCCCATGCAACAGCGGCCGCAGCCGCTTCTCCAGCTGCGCGAGCGGCTGCAGCGCCGGGAGCTCGCGCGCCAGCGTCTCCAGCTCCCCGCCCGCGGCCACGGCCTGCGCCGCCGCCAGCGCCTCGCCCTCCCGCAGGGAAAAGAGCGCCAGCGCCCCTTCGCGCAGCGACTCCCGCTCCCAGGGCCGGCACAGCCCGCGATACAGCGCCGCCGCGCCCCGCACGCGCTCCTCCTGCAAAAGTCCGCCCCGCCCGCTCACCTCGCAGGGGATGGACGCCCGCCGCAGCGCCGCCTCCACGCGCTCCAGACCGCGGTGTGTGCGGCAGAGCACGGCGATGTCCGAAAAGGCGCGCACTTTCTCCCGCGCCTCCGCCTCCAGCATGCCAAGGCCGCCGACCTGCCGCCCGATCTCCGCGGCGAGGAAGGCCGCCTCGCTCTCCTCGTCCGGCGCGCACACCAGGCGCACCGGCGCGCCCTCGGCGCTGTGCGGCACGAGCGCCCGCTCCCCGCCGCCGTTCGCGGCGATCACCGCTTGCGCCGCGCGCAGGATCGCGGGGCTGGAGCGATAGTTGTCCGCAAGGCGCAGCACGCGCAATTCCGGCCGCGCCGCCTGCAGCGCCTGAAAGCTCTCCGCCGACGCGCCGCGAAAGCCGTAGATGCTCTGGTCCGGATCGCCGATGACGAACAGCGTGCGTCCGCCCGCGCTCCAGCGCTCGATCAGCTCCCGCTGCACCGGGCACACGTCCTGGTACTCGTCCACCAGCAGATGCGTAAAGGCCGCGTCGCGGATCTCCCGCCCCTCCAGCAGCAGGTCGTCCAGATCCCGCGCACCCTTCTCCACCAACGCCGCCTGGTAGGCCTCCACCAGCCCCTCCGGGAGCTCTACATCCCCCCCGTTCTTTGCCGCCGACAGGCGGCGCAGCGCCTCGGAAGCGGGCATCTCCTCCCCGCGCGCCCGCAGGAGCTCCGTCATCAGGCGCAGCCCTTCCTCCCGCGTCAGCAGCGGCTTTTTCGGCAGCCGCGCCTGGCAGACGGCGTGGAAGGTCCCGATCGTCACCTCCCGCAGCGCCGCCGCCCCCACTTCCGCCGCCAGGCGCTCGCGCAGCTCCTGCGCCGCCCGGCGCGTGAACGTCACCACCGTCATCTCCCGGCCCGGCACGCCCGCGCGCAAAAGCGCCGCCGCCCGCGCCACCAGCGTGCGCGTCTTGCCCGTGCCCGGCCCGGCGATCACCGCCAGGGCCGCGTCCCGCGCCTCCACCGCCGCCCGCTGCCCCGGGTTCAGCGCCTCTTTCGCCGCTTCCACCCTCGCCTTGTCCGCCTCTTGCGCCTGCGCCGCCTGCGCCCGCGTTTTCTTAGGCGGAAGCGGCGCAAACACCGGCAGCAGCGCCGTCTGCCCCGCCAGGCGCTCCCGCTCCCCCGGCCGCAGCAGCGCGATGCGCCCGTACTGCCCGTCAAAGCCCGCCTCGCGCAGCACCTCCCCCGCCCGCAGGCGGCGCAGCGCCTCGGCGCAGACCGGCCCGGCGGTCCGCTCCATCTCCTCTATGGACACCTCGCGCAGGATCCGCATCTCCGGCCCCAGGTCTTTCAGCAGCGCATGGTACGCCGCCTGCACCCGCTTGCTCGACGGCGCCGCCCCGAGCGCGTCCGCCAGCAGCTCCTCCAGCGGCAGCAGGCTCTCATACGGCTTTGCACGCGGCGCCTCGGCTTCGGCGCGGTCGGCCAGCTCCGCCACGCGGTGCGCCACGCCCATCGTCAGCTTCCGGCCGCAGACCGGGCAGCGCCCCTGCAGCGCCTCCGCCTCCTCCGGCCGGCAGGAAAAGCCGCAGGCGCGGTGCCCGTCGAAGTGGTACTTCCCCTCCTCCGGGAAGAACTCCACGGTGCCGGCCAGCCCCACCCCCGTCTCGACAGCGCGCTTTACCTGTGCATAGCTCAGCTCGCAGTCCAGCAGCGTCGCCTCGCGCCCGAGCTTCCCCGGCGAGTGCGCGTCGGAGCTGGAGACGAGCTGAAAGCGGTCCAGCGCCGCGCAGCGCCGGTTCATCGGCGGGTCGGAGGACAGCCCCGTCTCCAGCGCCCGCACATAGGGCGTCAGGTCCCCGTAGCATTCCTCTGCCGTGTCAAACCCGGACATGGCGCCAAAGAGCGAAAAGTGCGGCGTCCAGACGTGGGCGGCGATGTAGGTGAGGTCCGGCACCGCCTCCAGCGCCAGCGCCAGCAGGTCGCGGCTGTCCAGGCCCAGTATCGGCCGCCCGTCGCTGCGCACATTGCCCACCGCCTCCAGGCGCTCGGCCAGCCTGTCCGCCGCCTCCAGGCTCGGCAGCAGGAAGACGTGATGCACCTTGCGCGTGCGCCCGCCGCGCTTGTAGATGGTGCTGATCTCGCCGGAGACCAGGAAGCGCACCTCGCCCTCGCCCGCCGCCGTCCCCGGCAGGCGGAATTCCTCGCGCAGGCGGTACAGCCCCTCCTCCGCCGGGACGAGCTGCTCGTGCAGCTCCGCCCGCCAGGCCGGGTGCGTAAAGTCGCCCGTGCCAAGCAGCCCCAGGCCCTTGCACCGCGCCGCCTGCTCCAGATGCGGTGCGTCGCCCTCGCGGCTCGTCGCCCGCGAATAGCGCGAGTGAATGTGCAGATCCGCCAGTATCATTTTCCATCTCTCCCCTGTCTTCCGCCGCCCGCTCTCGGGCGCGGCTCTGTTTTTCTTACGGGACACCGCCCCGTTTCCTCCCCATGGAGGAAGACGCGCGCAAGGGGCGAAAACGAAGAGGAACGACGCGCTGCGCGCGCCCTCGCACTATCGTCCGCGGGCCCACCCGCCTTACGTCCTGCCATCCGCAAACCCATAGTCCGCTCCCCCCACCACAGTCCTCCGCGTGGCTTGCCGTCCCGCTCCCCAGGCGTCAGATCCTTACGCCTCTCTGCCCGCCCACTTGCGACCGTCCACGATCTAACGGGAAAACGAGGAAACGCCGCCCCGTGCGCCTTCCTTCCCTCCAGAGGACGGCCCCCACCTTCCCGGCCGATGCAGACTATGGGCGG
>CALWKN010000127.1 GCA_944381265.1 uncultured Clostridia bacterium | reverse complement strand
GAACGTCTCGCGGTCCGTGTCAAAGCCGTCGATGTCGGTGTTGACGGAGAAGACGGCGTAGTGATTGCGGCGCTCGCGGTACTCGGTCTTGTGGTAGATGGTCGAGCCGATCACTTCCACTTCGCCGATGGAGAAGTTGCGCTGGAAGTTCGTCATGTCGTCGTAGGCGTTCCACAGGCAGAACTCCACGAAGGAGAAGAAGGTGAACTTCTTCTTCTTGTCCGTCTCGTTGCGGAACTTCACGCGCGTGACCTCCGCCGTGTAGCCCAGAGGCACCACCGCCGTCTGCTCGCAGACGAGGCCGTTGCGCTTGCCGGTGATCACCGTGTAGCCCAGGCCGTGGCGGCACTCGTACTTCTCCAGGTCCGCCTTGACCGGCATCCAGCCGGGCGTCCACAGGTCGCCGTCCTCGTTGATGTAGTAGTACTTGCCGCCCGCGTCGGTGGGCACGTTGTTGTAGCGGTAGCGGGTCAGGCGCAGCATGCGCGCATCCTTGTAGAAGGAATACCCGCCCGAGGTATTGGACATCAGGGAGAAGAAGTCTTCCTCGCCCAGGTAGTTGATCCAGGGATAGGGCGTATCCGGTCGGGTGATGACGTACTCTCTGGCGGCGTCGTCAAAGTAGCCGTACTTCATGGGGTTCGACCTCCTGTACAGATTTTGAGAATCCTTTACATTCCCTACCCTTTAATAATACCGTCATTCGGAACAAAAATCAAGGCGCATTTTCCCCCTCCGCGCGGGTTTCAGGGCAGCGGCTCCCCCTCCTCCCGCAGGATCACGCCCAGGGCCGGCAGCAGATCCAGCGCCTGCAGGGGCGTGAGCACCGCGCCGCGCACTTCCGGCAGCCCCTGCGAAAACACCGCGCCGCGCAGGACGCAGCCCCGAAGGTCCAGGCCGGAAAGAAGCGTGCCGGCAAGCTCCGCCCGCGTAAAATCGCAGTCCGCAAAGGAGACGCGCCTGCACTCCCGCATCTCCCGCAGCGCCGCCTCGGAAAGGTCGCAGCGCGAGAAGGACACATCCTGCAGTTTCGCCTGCGTAAGGTTCATCAGCCGCATCTGGCAGTCGGTGAACTCCGCCCCGCGCAGGCGCGCTTCGCTTGCGTCCGCGCCCAGCAGCTTGCAGCCGACAAAGCGCACCCGCTGGAAAAACGCCTGCGACAGCCGCGCGTTGGAGAAGTCGCAGCGCGCGAACACCACGTCCACAAACGAAGCGCCGCGCAGGTCCGCGCCCGAGAGCGCGCAGCCGCGCAGGAGGCAGGCGCGCATCTCCGCCCCCGCCGCCGCGGCCCAGACCGCCTCCTGCCCGGAAAACAGGCGCCCGGAAACCGCCTCGCCCTGCGCACCCTCCAGCGCCTCGCACAGCGCAAGATCCGAGAGCAGCTCTTCTTCGCGCACGTTCGGGCGCGCGGGCAGCGGCGCTTTTTGCATCGGCATCGTCCATCCCTCCTTTTTGCCTTTCAGTATACCACGCCGCCGCGGCGGAAAAAAGGCGCAAAAACGCCCCGCCGCGCGCGGGATCAGCGCGGCGGGGCTGGGGCTTTAGCCCTTGGGCGGCACGCAGATCAGCCGCCCCTTGCGGAAGTCCATCGGCGTAAACGTCGGGTTGTAGCGCAGCAGCGCCGCGACGCTGGTGTTCAGCTGTGCGGCCAGCATCGCCGCGGTGGTATCGCTGGCAAGCTCCTGCGTGCCGGAGCCGCCGGAGCAGCTGCCGCGCGAGCCGGGAGCGGGGATGCACAGCGTGCCGCCCGCGCGAAGGGCGCTCAAGTCCGTCTGCGGGTTGGCCGCCTGCAGCGCCGCGTAGGAGACGTTGTAGTCGATGCACACGTCGGCAAAGTTCGCCGTGCGCAGGCGCACCGCCGTCGTGCCCTCGGCGCAGGTGCCGCAGGTCCCGCAGGTCCCGCAGGTCCCGCAGGCCTCGCAGGCCTCGCAGGCGTCGCAGGGCGTGCAGCTCCCGTTCATCGCGCAGTCGGGGATGCACAGCCTCTGGCCGATGACCAGGCGGCTGTTCGTGCTGCCGGGGTTGGCAGCCATCAGCGCCTCCAGCGTCACGCCAAAGCTCTGCGCGATGCGGCGCAGCGTATCCCCCGGGCGCACGGTGTAGAGCGTGCCGCTCTCGCACACGGGCGACCCAGGTTGGGTGGACGCCCCAGGCTGGGTGGGCGTGCCGGGCCGGGTCGGCGCGGTGGGCAGCGTGGGCGTGGGCAGGGGGATGGGCCCGGGGCCGGGGGCAGCCGGGGTCTGGTCGCTGTCCGAGGGCAGGGCGGGCGTGGGCAGGGGGATGGGCCCGGGGCCGGGGGAAGCCGGGGTCTGGTCGCTTTCGGCGGTCAGCGTGGGCGTGGGCAGGGGCTCCGGGCCAGGGCCTTCCGCGGCGGTGTCGTTCCCCGCGGCGGTGTCGCTGGCGGCGGCGGTATCGGCTGCTGCGGCGGTGCCGCTGCCGGTGGCGGTGCCACTGCCGGTGGCGGCGCCGCTGTCCGCGGCGTCCTGCGCGGCGGCTTCGGCCAGCGTGGCGACGGCGGCGTCCGCATCGGGCAGGCAGAGGACGTCGCCCTTCTTGTAGCCGTAGGGGTTGATGTGGGGGTTGTAGAAGAGCAGCTCGTTGAGCGTGATGCCGCGCGCCTCGGCCAGGGCGCGCAGCGTGTCGCCGGCCTGCAGCGCGTACGGGGCGTAGCCCGCCGGGCAAACCGGGGTCTGGGCGTTGGTCGTGGCCGGGCGGGCGCCGTAGAGGGCGTCCATGTCCTCCTGGGTGTAGGGGGAATATGTAGACTGCGTCAAGGTGATCCAGCTCCTCTCTGCGTTTTTCACTGCCATAGTATGAGGCGGGGGCGGGATTGGTGCGCCCCTTTCGGGCAAGGGGCGCCGCCCCCTGTTCGCGGGCGCGGGTTTGTGGTACAATGGGGGAAAACGGAAGAGGGGAGGGGAGGCGCATGGGAGAAGCGCTGGCGGCGCTGCGGGCGCTGCGCCTGCCGCTGTGCCGCGACGAGTTCGAATTGCAGGCGCAGGTGGCCGAGGCGCTGCGGCGCGCGGGGCTGGACTTTGCCAAGGAGGCGCGCCTTGCCCCGCGCTGCCGGGCGGACTTTCTGCTGCGCGGCGGCGTGCTCATCGAGGTAAAGCGCGGCAGGGTGGACCGGGCGCGCCTTCTGCAGCAGCTCAGGCGCTACGCGGCGCAGGAGGCGGTCACCTCTCTCATCGTGGTCACGGAGCGCACGGTGGCCCTGCCGCGGGAGGTAGGCGGCAAGCGCTGCGCGGTGGTGGCGCTGAACCGGCTGTGGGGGGTGGCGATCGGGTGAGCGAGTACGACCCCTACGACGAACTGCCGGAGATGGAGGTGCTGCCGGCCTACCTGCGCGCCTCCGCCGCCACGGCGGGGAAGAGCTACGGGGAACTGAGCTACAACAAGCGCAGCCGCTCCTGGGTGATCAAGGGCGAGCCGCTGGTCTGCCAGATGGCCAAGCGCCTCTTCCCCGGCTGCGACGGCAAGGGGCGGGGCGTGGCGCGCTTTGCCGCCAACCGGAGAAACGCCGGCGACCTGCACTGGCTGATGCTGCGCTATCCCCTGACGGTGCGCGCCAGCGACGAGGCGCGCTGGGAGCGGGCGCTGCAGGAGGCGCGCGACTACGCCAGGATGCGGGAGCGGGCGCGCACCGCCCCGCAGGCGCTCACCCCTTCGCCCGCCTTCTTCAAGGGACAGCTCATGCCCTTCCAGAAGGAGGGCGCGGCCTATCTGGTGAACACGCCGCGGGCGCTGCTGGCCGACGAAATGGGCCTGGGCAAGACCGTGCAGGCGCTGGCGGCGGTGGCGGAGCTGCAGGCCTATCCGCTGCTGCTGGTGGTGCCGCCGCACCTTGTGACCAACTGGCAGCGGGAGATCCGCTCCTTCCTGCAAAACGCGGACGGCAGCGAGCCGAGCGTCCACGTGCTGAGGGGCCTGAAGCCCTACCCGCTGCCGAGCGCGCAGATCTACATCGTGCACTATCTGCTCTTGCGCGGCTGGAAGGAGGCGCTGCAGAAGCTGGACTTTGCCGCGGTGGTCTTTGACGAGATCCAGGAGCTGCGCCACAGCGGCACGGAGAAGTACAGCGCCGCTTCGCTCCTGGCCGAGAAGGCGCCGCGGGCCTTAGGGCTGTCCGGCACGCCCATCTACAACCGCGGCGGCGAGATCTGGAACGTGATCAACATACTGGACTTCCACGCCCTTGGCGACTGGGAGAGCTTTACGCGCGAGTGGTGCTACGGCTACGGCAACAACATCGTGGCAAAGCCGGAGCTCCTGGGAGAGACGCTGCGCGAGGAGGGCTACATGCTGCGCCGCACCAAGGACGCGGTGCTGGACCAGCTGCCGCCCAAGCGCCGCCTGGTGCAGGAGATCGACCTGGACGACGCGGTGTACCGCGAACTGATGGCCCCGGCGAGGGAGATGGTGGAGCGGCTGCGCCAGGCGCGCACGTCCTTTGACCGCGCCCGCATCGAGGACGAGATCTGCCAGAGGATGCGCCGGGCCACGGGCCTGGCCAAGGCGCCCTATGTGGCGGCGTTTGTGCGGGCGCTGCTGGATGGCGGGGAGAAGGTGCTGCTCTTTGCACATCACCACGGCGTGATGGACGCCTACCGCGCGGCGCTGGCGGCGGAAAAGCCGGTGTTTGTCACCGGGCGGGAGACGGCGGCGCAGAAGACCGCGGCGGTGGACGCTTTCATGGCGGGAAAGACGGACCTTTGCTGCATCAGCATGCGCGCGGCGGCGGGGCTGAACCTGCAGCGCGCCACCTGCGTGGTGTTTGGCGAATTGGACTGGTCGCCGGCGGTGCACACGCAGGCCGAGGACCGGGCGCACCGCCTGGGGCAGAAGGACAGCGTGCTGTGCTACTATCTGGTCAGCCCCGGCGGCAGCGACGCGCAGATGCAGGAGGCGCTGGGCCTGAAGGTGAGCCAGTTCGTGCAGCTGATGGGGGACGAGGTGCCCTCGGAGGAGGAGGCGCTGCGCCTGCAGCAGGAAGCGCGCGAGCACATACGCATCCTTGCGGAGCAGCTGGCCCGCCGCATGGAGGCGGAGCAAGCGGAACACACACACAAATCGAGAGGAGAAAGCGCAAAATGAAGATTGGCGTGAGCAGCTACAGCTTCCACCAGGCGGTGGAGGCGGGACGGATGAACACCTACGAGATCGTGGACGCGGCGGCGCGCCTGGGCTTTGCCGCCATCGACTTTGCCGTGCTGCTTGGGGACGATCCCCTGCAGGAGATGTGCGCGCGCCTTGGGCGTCAGGCGCATGACGCGGGGCTGGAGGTGTCCAACTACGCGGTGGCGGCGGACTTCCTGAACAACGACCTGGACGCGGAGGTCGCGCGCGTGCAGGGCGAGGTGGAAAACGCCGTGCGCCTGGGGGCGCGCACCTTCCGCCACGACGGCGCCTGGGGCCTGCCCAAGGACGGCGGCGCGCGCACCTTCTGGCAGGCGCTGCCGCGCATCGCCGAGGGCTGCCGCCGGGTGACGGAATACGCCGCGGCGCGCGGCATTCGCACGATGGTGGAGAACCACGGCACCTTCCTGCAGGAGAGCCTGCGCCTGGAGGCGCTGGTGGCGGCGGTGGACCACACGAACTTCGGCCTGTTGGTGGACATGGGGAACTTCCTCTGCGCGGACGAGGCGCCGGAGCAGGCGGTGGGCCGCCTTGCGCCCTACGCGTTCCACGCGCACGCCAAGGACTTCCTCTACAAGCCCTGCATGGTGCGCAGCCCGGGGCGGGGCTGGTTCTCCACGCGCGCGGGGGCGCACTTGCGCGGCACGGTGATCGGGCACGGCGTGGTGCCGATCGAGGGCGCGCTGCGGGTTCTGCGCGCGGCGGGCTACGACGGCGCGCTGGCCATCGAGTTTGAGGGCATGGAGCCGTGCGAGGAGGCGATCGCCCTGGGCAAGGAGAACCTGCAAAGGATGCTGGAGGCGTAAAGAAGCAGATCGCTGGATTGTCGAAAAAGCAGGGTTCTTCTCTTGGGGATGTATGAAGGGGCGGCTGCCCCTTCATCTTCAATCCGCAGCGGCGGCGTGTACGCCGCGAGGAGCGGTTCCGAAGGAACCGCTTCCTTTATCCGGCGCCCTGCGCGCAGCGCGCGGCGCGCCGGATGTCCCTCGATGAAATGCCGCGCAGCGGCATTTCATCGACTCCTAGTCGA
>CALWKN010000126.1 GCA_944381265.1 uncultured Clostridia bacterium | reverse complement strand
AGCGCACCTCGCGCACATGCTGGAAATGCCCGGAGGTCTCGCCCTTGACCCAGAGCTTCTGGCGGCTGCGGCTGAAGTAGGTGGCCTTGCGCGTGCGCAGCGTCAGCTCCAGCGACTCGCGGTTCATGTAGGCCAGCATCAGCACCGTGCCGGTGGCGGCGTCCTGGGCGATGGCGGGCACCAGGCCCTTTTCGTCAAAGCGCACGGCGCTAAGGTCGATCTGACCGGGGTGCAGCACCGGGATCCCCGCTTCTTCCAGGTACTGCTTCACCTGCGCGATGGAGAACTTGCCGCTGTGGAAGACGCTGGCCGCCAGCACGCCGCGCGCGCCGGCCTGTGTTACCGCCTCGGCAAAGTGGGCAAGCTCGCCCGCGCCGCCGGAGGCGATGACCGGCAGGGGAGAGGCCTCGGCCGCCAGCTTCGTCGCCGCAAGGTCGTAGCCGGTCTTGGCCCCGTCCTGCATGCTGGTCAGCAGGATCTCGCCCGCGCCCCAGTCCGCCAGCTGCCGCACCCACGGCGCGAGCAGCCTGCCCGAGGGCTTTTGCCCCGCGTCCATGACCTCGTACTCGCCCTTTTCGTTGCAAAAGACGTCCACCAGCGCCGTCACCGCGCCGGGGCCGTACTTGTAGCTGGCGCGGCGGATCACCTCGTCGCTGTGCAGCGCCGCGGAGCCTATGCCCACTTTCTTTGCGCCCGCCGCCATCACCGCGTCGACGTCGTCCAGGTTCTTGATGCCGCCGCCGATGCACAGCGGCACCGTGCACAGCGCCGCCGCCCTGCGGATCATCTCCAGGTTCGTGCGCCGGCCCTCCTCGCTGGCCTTGATGTCCAGCATCCAGATCTCGTCCGCGCCCTCCTCGCAGTAGCGGGCGATGCACTCGGCCGGGTCGCCCGCGTCCACCATGTCGCGGAAGTGCACGCCCTTGACGATGCGCCCGTTCATCATATCCAGACAGGGTATCACCTTGACCGGTTCCATGTTCATTCCGCCTCCAATTCCAGCGCCTGCGCCAGTGTGAAGTTGCCGTTGTAGAGCGCCTTGCCGACGATGGCCCCGGCGCAGCCCGCGTTCTTTAAGTCGTAGAGGTCCTGGATCGTGCCCACGCCGCCGGAGCCGATGACGCGCAGGTTCGTCCGCCGCACGAGCTCCGCAGTGGATTCGACGTTCGGCCCGCCCTGCATGCCGTCGCGGCGGATGTCGGTGTAGATCACGTCCTGCACGCCCGCGTCCCGCATGCGCAGCGCCAGCTCCACCGGCCCTACGTCGGAGGCCTCCACCCAGCCGCGCACGGCCACGCGCCCGTCCTTTGCGTCGATGCCGCAGGCGATGCGCCCGGGGTAGAGGGCGCAGGCGCGGCGCACCAGCTCCGGGTCCGTCAGCGCCACCGTGCCCAGGATCACCCGGGCAACGCCCAGGGAGAGCCGCGCCTCGATGTCCTCCATCGTGCGGATGCCGCCGCCCAGCTCCACCGGCAGGCCGGTCGCGCGCACGATCTCCCGCACCAGGGGCAGGTTGCGCCCCCGCCCCTCAAAGGCGCCGTCCAGGTCCACCACATGCAGGTAGGTCGCACCCTGGCGCTTCCAATCCATGGCCGCCTCCGCCGGCGCGCCGTAGTCCGTCACTTCCGAGGCCAGGCCCTGCCTAAGGCGCACCGCGCGCCCGTCTTTGATATCGATCGCCGGATAGATCTGCATATCCCTTCCTCCTTACAGCACGCCCTTGGTCGAGGGCACGCCCTTGACGCGCGGGTCGCGCGCGGCCGCGTCGCGCAGGGCGCGGGCAAAGGCCTTGTACAGCGCCTCGATCATGTGGTGGGTGTTGCGGCCCTCGGCTTTCAGGTGCGTCGTCAGCCCGGCGGACACGCTCACCGCGCGGAAGAACTCCTCCGTGAGCTCCGCGGCGTAGCCGCCGCACATCTGCGCCGGGAACGAGGCGTCAAAGGCCAGGTACGGCCGGCCGCTGATGTCCAGCGCGCAGAAGGCGAGGCTCTCGTCCATGGGCAGAAAGCAGGAGCCCACGCGGCGGATGCCCTTCTTGTCGCCAAGCGCCTTTGCAAGCGCCGCGCCCAGCACGATCCCCGTGTCCTCCACCGTGTGGTGGCCGTCGACCGCAAGGTCGCCCTGCACGCGCACCGTAAGGTCCATCAGGCCGTGCTTGGCCACCGCCTGCAGCATGTGGTCGAAGAAGCCGATGCCCGTCTCCACCTGCGCCGTCCCCTCGCCGTCAAGGTCTATGGAGACAAAGATGTCCGTCTCGCCCGTCTTGCGGGCGGCGCTGCCAATGCGGTCCATCCCTCAGCCCTCCTTTTCGCCGTCCAGGAAGCGGATCTCCGCCGAGCGCGCGTGCGCCTCCAGCTTCTCGGCCCGGGCAAAGCGGGCGATGTCCTCGTAGGCGGCGGCGAGCTTCTTACGCGAATAGTAGACGATGGAGGTGCGCTTTATGAAGTCCTGCACCGTAAGGGGCGAGAAGAAGCGCGCCGTGCCGGAGGTGGGCAGCACGTGGTTCGGCCCGGCGAAGTAGTCGCCCAAGGGCTCGGGCGAGAAGTGCCCGACAAAGCAGGCGCCGGCGTTTTTCACCTTGCCAAGGTGCGAGAAGGCGTCCGCGATGCACAGCTCCAGGTGCTCCGGCGCGATGCGGTTGGCAAGGTCAAAGGCGGTGTCCAGGTCCTCGGCAAGGAGGATCGCGCCGTTGTTCTCTATCGCCGCCTCGGCGATCTGCGCCCGCGGCAGCGCCGCCAGCTGCGCCGCCAGCTCCGTCTGCACGGCCTTGGCAAGCGCCGCGCTTGTGCTTACGAGTATGGGCGCTGCGACCTTGTCGTGCTCGGCCTGGGAGAGCAGGTCCGCCGCCACATAGCGCGGGTTCGCCGTATCGTCGGCCACGATCAGCACTTCCGAGGGCCCGGCCACCATGTCGATGCCGACAAAGCCGTACACCGCGCGCTTGGCGTTGGCCACATAGAGGTTGCCCGGGCCGACGATCTTGTCCACGGGCCGGATGGTCTTGGTGCCAAAGGCCATGGCCGCGACAGCCTGCGCGCCGCCGAGCTTGTAGATCTCCGAAATGCCGCACAGGTCCGCGGCGACGAGCATGGCGGGATCGATGGAGCCGTCCGGCCCCGGCGGCGTGCACATGGCGATGGAGGAGACGCCCGCCACCTTTGCCGGCAGCGCGTTCATCAGCACGGAGGAGGAGAGGGGCGCCGTGCCGCCGGGCACGTACACGCCCGCGCGCGCAAGCGGCCGCACCAGCTGGCCCAGCGCCGAGCCCTCCTGGAAGTCCACCCAGGTCTTCTCCAGCTGCTTTTCGTGGAAGGCGACGATGTTGTCGCGGCTGCGGCGCAGCGTGGCAAGGAGGTCGGCGTCCACCGCGCGGTAGGCCGCTTCCATCTCTTCCTTCGTCACCCGCAGCCCCTGCGGCCGCAGGTCCACATGGTCGAACTTCTCCTCGTACTCGTAGAGCGCCTCGTCCCCGCGCGCCCGCACGCCGTTTAGGATCTCCTGCACCGCCTGCGAGACGCTCTCCTGCGTCAGCTGCGAGCGGCTGCGCAGCTTCTCCGGCAGGTCGCCGCCGCGCTGTACCGTGTAAATCGGGATCATACTCCCCGCTCCTTTCTGCGTTCCACTTCCCCGCGCATGCCCTCTATGAAGGGGCGGATGGCGGCTTCCTTGGTCTTGAGGCTGACGCGGTTGACCACCAGGCGCGCCGAGCACGTGCAGATCTCCTCGATGACGGAAAGGCCGTTGGCGCGCAGCGTCGCGCCGCTCTCCACGATGTCCAGGATCACGTCCGAAAGGCCGATGACCGGCCCCAGCTCCACCGAGCCGTTGAGCTTGATGATCTCCATGGAGCTGCCGCGCGTGGCAAAGACCTGGGCGGCGATGCCCGTGTACTTGGTCGCCACGCGTATGTGCGCCTTCTTCAGCGGCTCCTGCTCCGCATAGCCGCACACGCAGATGCGGCACTTGCCAAAGCCAAGGTCCAGCATCTCGTACAGCGGCCGGTTTTCCTCCATCAATGTGTCCTTGCCCACGATGCCCACGTCTGCCACGCCGTGGTCGACGTAGGTCGGCACGTCGCTGGGCTTGACCATGATGTAGCGGAAGCGCCCGTCGCCGCTCTCAAAGACCAGCTTGCGGCTCTTTTCCTTCAAGGGGCTGACGTCGATGCCCAGCGCCTCCATCAGCTCCATGCTCTGTTCCGCCAGGCGCCCCTTGGCCATGGCGATGGTGATCTGCGTCACAGCGCCTCCTCCTCTCGTATGACCCGCCGCGCCCGCCGCGCCCGGGCAAGGGCCGCGATCTCCGCCTCGTCCGCCGCGTAGCAGAGCTCCACGCTCTGCCCCTGCGCCCGCAGCGCCTCCGCGCGCTGCCAGGCGCGGGAGAGCGGCGCGTCCCCCACCACCAGCAGCGCGTCCAGGCCCGGCGCCGCCGCCGGCCCCGCCTGGCGCTCCAGCGCCTCCTGCACGTGCTCCAGCCCCATGGCAAAGCCCACCGCGCACAAAGGGCGGCCAAAGTCGCGCATCAGGCCGTCGTAGCGCCCGCCCGAGAGCAGCGGCTGCCCGAACGAGGCCGAGATGCCGCGGAAGATCATGCCCGTGTAGTAGCCGATGGCGTGCACCATGCCAAGGTCGATGGTCACGAAGTTCTCGAACCCGCAGGCGCACAGCGCGTCGTAGATGGCGCGCAGGTTCTGCAGCGCCTCGCGGCACTTCGGGTAAGCGCTGAGCTTTTCCGCCCGCGCGAACACCTCCGCGCCGCCAAAGAGCATCGGCAGCTCGCGGATCCGGGCGATCGCCGCCTCCGCCGCGCCGTTGCCGCGCAGCAGCAGCTCTATGGCCAGCATGTTCTTTTCCTCGACGTAGGCGCGCACAAGCTCCGTCGTCGCCTCGTCCAGGCCCGCCTCTTCCATCAGGCCCTTGAAGAAGTCCACCTGGCCGATCTCCACCATGTAGTCCGTCAGCCCCGCCGCCCGCATGGAGGTGAGGGCCAGCGCCACCACCTCGGCGTCGGCCCGCGCCCCCTCGCAGCCCAGCAGCTCCACGCCCGCCTGCGTAAACTCCGCAAGCTGCCGCGCGCTCTTGAGCGCGGGGTTGGCGTAGGCCGTGCCCACGTAGCACAGGCGCAGGGGCAGCGCTTCGTCCCGCAGCTTGGTCGCCGCAAGGCGGGCGATGGGCGTGGTGAACTCCGGCCGCAGCACCAGGATCCGCCCGCGGCTGTCAAAGGTCTTGACCATCTCCTCCTGCGAGCGCGCCCCCACGCCCGAGGAATAGGTGTCGTAAAACTCCAGCCCCGCCGGGCTCACCTCGCGGTAGCCGCAGGAAAGAAAGCGCGTGCGCACCGCCTTTTCCAGCGCCCGCCTGCGCACGCACTCGTCCATGAGCAGGTCGGTCACAGAGCTTGGGATCTGCGTATTGTTCGTTTTCATCGTTTCCACCGCTTTTCTAGTTTATCATGGTAAAGTGATGAAGCATCCTCTATTATACCAGCCGCGCCGCCTTTGTCAAGCCCCTGCATAAGTTTGCAGGGAAACGTGCAAGTTCATCCATTTTTGCATATCGCGTGACAAAACGGGCCGGACGTGGTATACTGTAGGTAGCAAAAGAGGGCGGCGCTCCCGCGCAGGGACCGCCCAGACTCCCGTCAAAGCGCAAGGAGGCGGATCCGTCATGTTCTATCGCAACGAGGAAGCACAGTGGGGCGAAACGTCGAGACTTACGGTGTTGGACAAGCTCGTCTTTCCCTTTGCTCTGCCCGAGCTGGATCGGGCGCTGGCGCGCACGCTGCTCCTGGGCGACGACTGCGCCGGTCTCACGCAGGAGGAGGAGCGAAACTTCTACCGCAGCGAGGACTTCCTGGCAAGTTAAAGAGAGCCCCGGGCTTTGTTCCCGGGCGGGCAAAACGACGAGGGGGACGGTTTTAGGCCGTCCCCTTTTTGCCGCTGCGGCGGCCGCGGATCTTTGTAAGGAGCAGGTCCTCCATGCGGCTGCCGTACTTGATGGAAAAGACCATCAGCCCCACCGCCGCGGCGACGATCAGCGCCCAGCCCCACAGGGGGATGGAGATCTCCCCGGAGCCCACCAGGGAGGAGACGATCGTGCCCCAGGGGCGGGTGAGCAGGATCATGCCGGCAAACCAGCCCCATCTGTAGCCGGTGAGGCCCGCCAGCAGGCAGAGCGCGTCGTCCGGGAAGAAGGGGAAGAGGAAGAGCAGCGCCAGCGTCAGCCGCTGCTTCCCGGCAAGGACGTTCAGGTACTTGTCGGCGATGGCGGGCGAGACCAGCTTGTAGACGATGGGCTTGCCGCAGAAGCGCCCGATGCCAAAGGCGACGAGGGAGCCGAGGAATATGGCGACGGAGCTGTAGAGGAACGCGGGCCAGAAGCCAAAGAGCGCGCCGCCGGCCAGGGTCGTGACGTTGCCGGGAATGGGCGCGAAGATCACCTGCGCGATCTGCAGCAGGATGAAGACCGCCGGCGCCCAGGGGCCAAAGCCGCGCACATAGTCCTGCAGCGCCTCCACCGAGGTAAAGACCGTGAGGTACCCCGCCTGCTTGAGATAGAAGTACAGCCCGACAAGCGCCGCCGCGATCAGCGCCACGGCGAGAAGGAGCAGCAGCTTCTTTTTTGTTGCGCGTTGCATTTTCCCGAACCTTCCTTTCCTGGGCGTCATAGCGCTTTCAGCGCTCGCGGTGCGAAGGGCGGTAGGCGCCTTGGCCCGGGCCGCGCTGCGGGCGGCGGGAAACGGGCTCGCTGTAGCGGCCGCCGTAGCGGGGGTCGTCGTAGCGCGCGGTCTGCGGCGGGCGCTGGGAGCGGGGCAGGGGGTTGTTCTGCAGGTGGCGGTACTCCAGCTCGGCGCGGCGGCGCTTGACCTCCTCGGTGCGGCGGGCGCGCTCCATGTCGCGCTTGACGCGGCGGGCGCGGCGGATCTCCGCGATCAGCCAGATGAAGAGGATGACAAAGAGCACCACCGGTATGATCACCAGCAGGTAGAGCGGCGACCAGCCCTCGCGCACGATGTCCGTGGTCACCACCGTAACGCCGCCGTCGGAGATGGAGGAGCCGCTGTGCGTCTCCTGCGGCACCTCGGCGATCACCGCGGCCACGGTGTTGGCCGCCGCCACGTCCAGCACGATCTCGTCCATGCCCTCATAGGCAAAGTGCAGCTGGCCGATGATGTCGCCCTTCTGGATCGGCGCCACCAGGTCCTCGCTGTAGGTCACGTGCGCATAGCGGGCGAAGTTCGCGGCGATGTCGTCGGCCTCGGCCTTGGTGCAGAGCAGGTTATGGATCTTGGGGTCGTCGGGGTCGGCCAGCATCAACGTGAGCGTGGCGTTTTCCGGGTCCTTTGCGCCCTCCACCTCGGCGGTGAAGGCGTTCTGCTCAAAGATCTCGGCAAAGGGCAGGGCGGAATACGCCGCAAAGACGTAGTCCGCCAGGTGCCTTGTGTCGATCCACTTGCCCTCGGTGGTGGAGCCGAAGACCACCGTCACCACCTGCTGGCCGTCCTTTTCGCTCAGGGCGACAAAGGCGCTCTGCGCGGCGTTGGTAAAACCGGTCTTGCCGCCGATCATGTACTCATAGGAGAATTCGTCGTCCGTGCCGGGCAGCATGCGGTCGCCGTTCTCAATGGCATAGGTGCGCTCCGTGCCGTCGGGCTTTGTGGCGTGGATGGTGTAGCGCGGGGTCTGGATGATCTCAAGGAAGGTCTCGTTCTTGATGGCCTCCAGGAAGACCTTGTAGTAGTCCTCGGCCGTGGTGTAGTGGTTGGGGTCGGGCAGGCCGTGCGGCGTGGTGAAGTGGGAGTTTGTGCAGCCCAGCTCCTCGGCCTTTTCGTTCATCATGTCGGCAAAGGCGTCCACGGACCCGGCCACGGCCTCTGCCAGGGCCACGCCCGCGTCGTTGCCGCTCTTGAGCAGCAGGCCGTACATCAGGTCGCGCACCGTGAGGCTCTCGCCTTCCTGCAGATAGATCGTGCTTTCGCCGACCATGACGTTTTTGGAAACGGTCACGACCTGGTCCAGGTCCAGGTTCTCCAGCGCCAGTATCGCGGTCATGACCTTGGTGGTGGAGGCGGGATAGATGCGCCTGTCCGCCTCTTTGCTGAAGAGCACGCGCCCGGTCGCCACGTCCACGGCCACGGCGCTGGTGGCGTAGAGCATGTCGGCGTTAAGGTTCGCCGGGTCGTCCTCGTCGTAGGAGTCCGGGTACTTATTGGGGCTGGCGCTGTAGTCCGTATCGGCAAGCGCGATCTGCGGCAGCAGCGTCAGCGCCAGGAGAAGCGCGAGCAGAGCGCGCAGTTTGGGCCATCTATGCGACAAAAAAACCATCCCTCTCAACAAGGCATTTTTAAAAAGTATACCACCAAAGCGCATCCCTGTACAGCGCAAGTTTGTTTAAGAGTTGTTTCAGCGGGGAAAGCGCGGCGCGTCTTCCCCTTGCGCGGCACAAGTTTTGTTTGCATTCCCCCCGCGGGCGATGTTACAATAGAGAAAAGCGCGCGGCGTTCGTGCGCGGGAAGTTAACGGGCGCGCGGACGGGAGACGGCGCGTGGAAGGGAGCAAAAACGTGGCAAAGCGACTGCTGTTGGTGGACGACGAGCCGGCCATCATCAAGGGACTGAAATTTTCACTGGAACAGGACGGGTATGAGATCGTCACCGCCGCCGACGGCGCGCAGGCGCTGGAGGAGTTCCAAAAGGGCGGCGTGGACCTGATCCTGCTGGACGTGATGCTGCCGGTGATGGACGGCATCGAGGTCTGCCAGCGCATCCGCGAGACCTCGGACGTGCCCATCATCATGCTCACGGCCAAGGGCGAGGACATGGACAAGATCCTGGGCCTTGAGTACGGCGCGGACGACTACATGACAAAGCCCTTCAATATTTTGGAGGTAAAGGCGCGCATCAAGACGATCCTGCGCCGCATGGGCGCGCCAAGGGAGCGGGAGGAGAGCAACACCATCACCGTGCACGATTTAAGCGTCAACCAGGACCTGCGCTCCGTCACCCTCAAGGGCAAGGAGGTCAACCTCACCGTCAAGGAGTTTGACATGCTGCGCCTGCTCATCACCAACCGCGGCAAGGTCTACAACCGCGAGCAGCTCCTGGAGGCGCTGTGGAGCAACGAGTACAACGGCGACCTGCGCACCGTGGACGTGCACATCCGCCGCCTGCGCGAGAAGATCGAGCCCACGCCCTCCAAGCCCGAATACATATTGACCAAGTGGGGAGTTGGGTACTATTTCACCGATAAGTAAGCCGCGCTTCAGCATCCGCTGGAAGCTGCTGCTGGTCTACATGGGGCTGATCGGCATCACGTTCGGCCTGGTGGTCTGGGCGGTGATGAACGTCACCGGCACGTACCTTGTCAACCAGCGCGTGAGCGAAGAGCTGGCCGTGGTCGACGCCCTGGCCCTGGAGGTGACGCCGGACGTGGCCCGCGCCAACGCCGACGCGCTCTACTCCACATTGGTGGAGCGCGGGCGGGAGACGGGGGCGCGGCTGCTGGTCACGGACGAGACGGGCACCGTCTGGGTGGACAGCCTCTCCGAGCTCAACGGCGTGCGCCTTGGGCACGGCGAGATCACGGACATCACCAACCACCAGCGCGACCGCTCCTACGGCTTTCACCGCGTGCAGAGCGAGGACTTCGCCCTCTCCCACGGCGAGTGGATCGGCTACTACACCTGCGCCGTGACGGACAACGGCAGGCTCATCGGCGCGGTGATGATGGTCTCCTCCCTGCAGGACCTGACGCGCAGCCTGGACGAGATCCAGAACAACATCATACTCTTCTTCGTCGTCGTGCTCGTCATTGTGCTTGCGGTGGGGCTGTATTTCAGCGCCCTCATTTTGCGGCCGGTCAACGAGCTCAACACCGTCATGCAGCAGACCGCGCGCACGGGCTTTACCGTCCGCGCCAACCCCCGCGGCAACGACGAGATCGCCCAGCTCGGCCGCACATTCAACATGATGAGCGAAAAGCTGCAGAACATGGACCAGATGCGCAGCGACTTCATCTCCAACGCCTCGCACGAGCTGAAGACGCCGCTTTCGGCCATGAAGATCCTGATCGAGTCCATCCTCCACCAGGAGACGCCGGACCCCACCATGACGCGCGAGTTCCTCGGCGACATCAACCAGGAGATCGACCGCCTGAGCTCCATCGTCGGCGACCTTCTTACCATCGTGCGCTTTGACAGCCGCAGCGAGGACCTGCAGATGGAGCCCATCGCCCTGGACGAGCTGCTCTTTGACACGCTCAGCCGCTTGAGCCCGGTGGCCAACCGCGCCGGCATCGCGCTGGAGCCCTCCTGCGACGAGCTCTGCTTTGTCAACGGCGACCCGATCAAGCTGCAGCAGGTCATCTATAACCTCTGCGACAACGCGGTAAAGTATACGCCCCGCGGCGGCACGGTGCGCGTGCGCCTCTACACCGACGGCGGGCGCGCCGTCATCGAGGTAAAAGACAACGGCATCGGCATCCCCAAGGAGAGCCTGCCGCACATATTCGAGCGCTTCTACCGCGTGGACAAGGCGCGCTCCCGCTCCACCGGCGGCACGGGGCTGGGGCTTTCCATCGTGCAGTCGATGGTGCACCTGCACGGCGGCGACATCGAGGTGGAGTCCGAGGAGAACGTGGGCACCACCTTCCGCGTTTACCTGCCGCTGGTGGAAGACCCCTACGCCGACTTTGTGGACGACGAGGAGGAAGAGACGGCGCCGGCGCCGGCGCAGGAGGAGCACAGCGATGAGAAGAAATAATTGGAAGATCTCCCTCTTTGCGGCGCTGCTTTGCGCGCTTCTCGCCCTTAGCGGCTGCACGCGCGCCTATTACGGCGGCATCGTGGAAAGGGAGGACGGCGACGCGGGCGCCTACACGCAGGACATACTGCCCGAGAGCCAGGACAACGCCTACGGCAGCAACGTCACCGCGACGCTCTACTACCGCTACATGGCCGAGGACCTGCTCGCCGCCGTGGAGCAGGAGTTCACCGTCACGGCGGAAAAGACGCTGGAGGAGATGGCCATACAGGCCCTGATCGACGGGCCGGACGACGCCCTCTACCAGTACAGCGCCCTCATCAGCTCCGAGACCGAGATCGTCAGCGTCAAGGAGCAGAGCGGCTACCTCTCTGTCACGCTCTCCTCGGAGTTCCTGGACGAGATGGTGCAGGACATCGACGGCGAGGCCACGCGCAGGCGCCTTGCGGTGCAGGCCATCGTAAACACCGTCACCGGCATTGGCAACTACAGCCGCGTGCTGATCCTGGTGGACAGGACCGGCTCCGGCAACGGCGAGCGCCTGACGTATGCCGAGGCCGGGTGGGAGGAGAACGGCGACCGCACCATAGAACCCATGGCGCGGGACACGTCCGTGCTGCTGACGCCGGAAAACGCGCTGGAGATCGTGCTGCGCTCGCTGGTGGAGAAGGACTACGACCGCCTGGAGTACTACCTTGCCGACCGCGACTACGACGGCTCGCCCGCCCCGACGCGCGAGAGGCTGAGCGAGATGCTCTCGGCCAAGGCCTCCGTCGTCAGCTACGCGCTCGCGGGCCCGGCCACCGTCTCGCCCGACGGGCAGCGCGCCGTGGCGCTGGTGGACATCGGCTATGTGGACGCCGGCGGGCAGATGGCGGAGCTCACCGGCCTTCCCATCCGCCTGATCCGCGAGGACGTGTGGAAGGTGAGCTTCCAGTCGCTGGAGACCATGTTCCCGGAATACTAAGGAGGGTGCGATGAGAAAGCGTTTTGCCGCGCTGGCGCTGTGCCTGTGCCTGCTGGGCGCGGGGCTGCTGCCGGTGCGGGCCGCAGAAAGCCCCGTCAACGTGCGGGACGACAGCGTGGCGCGCCGCCGCAGCACGGTGGTCTACTGCCTGAGCGAAGACCGCTACCGCCTGGTGCCGGAGGTGCGCTCCGTGACGCTCCTTGGCAGCGAGACGCTGCTGGAGGTATTGGCCGAGGAGGTCTTAAAGGAGAGCGTTTCGGAAGACCTGGTCTCGCCCCTCACCGGGCGCACGACCATCTACGTCGTGACCGTGGCCCAGACGGGGAACGTGGCGACCGTGGACCTTGGCGGCGATGTGGACCTGATGCAGGAGTACGACATCTTTTGCCTGAAGGCGGCGCTGGTAAATACGCTGATCGAGTCCGGCGGCGTAGAGTATGTCAACGTGCTCTTTAACGGGCGCGAGGTGCCGACAAACGGCCTGCCCACCGGCACCATGACGCGCTTTGACGAGGACCTGCAGTCCGCCTGGGTCGAGCACGAGAACGAGGGCGTGGCCGCGCTGCGCTCGCAGAGCTATTCGTTCCGCCGCAACGTCACGCTCTACTTCCCGGCCAGCGACTCGCCCTTCCTCCTTGCCGAGGTGCGGGAGCTGACGTTCACCCGCTCGAACCTGGCCACCCCCGTGCTGGAGGCGCTCATCGCCGGGCCGACCTCCACCGCGGCCATGCGCCGCTGCTACCCGGCGGCCACGCGCGTGGACGGCCTGCCCTCCTTGGAAGAGGAGAGCGGCGACGCCCAGTACCTGGACGTCAGCTTCACCTATGAGATCGGCGCGGCCCTGACGGGCGATGAGAACGAGCGCCTTTTGCAGATGGCGCCGCTCGTCGTGACGCTGACCACCTTCCTGCCCGAGACCGTGGCCGTGCGCGTGCGCGTCAACCGCCGCCCGATCGAGAGCATGATCTCGGGCGGCTCCGCGGCGGAGCGCCTGCTCTACCGCGAGCGCTACGCCGGGCTGGTCGGCCGCACGGTGGAGCTCTACTTCCCGCAGGAGGACGGCCGCCTGTACGCCGTGACGCGCGCCGTCTCCCAGACGGAGAACACGCTGCGCGACCTGCTCGAGCAGCTGCTGGACGCGCCGGAGGGCGCGCGGCCGGTCTTCCCCCAGGAATTTAACGCCGCCTGCATACGCGGCGTGGCCATGGTGGACGACAGCGCCGTGGTCAATTTCACCAAGGAGGGCGCGGAGCTGCTCTCGCGCCTCACCGCCGAGGAAGAGCGCGCCTGCATATTCAGCGTGGTCAACACGCTCACCGGCTACGCCGGGGTGAGCCGCGTGCAGTTCCTCGTAGAGGGCGTGAAGGTGGACGCGCTCGCCGGGGCGCTCAGCCTGCGCTCGCCCCTGGTGCGCAATCCCGGCATCATCCAGACCTCGCTGGGCTAAGGAGGGCAAGACGTGAACTACAAGGAGTACTTTGCCAAGCTCCGCGGCGGCGAACTGCCGTCCGCGTTGCTCCTGGAGGGCGAGGAGGAGTACATCAAGGACAGCGCGCTGCACCAGCTGCGGCAAAAGCTGCTGCCGGAGGGCCTGGAGGCGCTCAACGAGACGCTGCTGGGCGCGCAGGCGAGCGCCGGGGAGATCGTGGACGCCTGCGAGACGCTGCCCTTCCTCTCGCAAAAGCGCCTGGTCGTCGTGCGCGACAGCCCGCTTGTGATGAAGGCGCCCGGCGCGGCGCGGGACGAGGGGCTGGAGCGCCTGCTGCAATACATACAGGAGACGCCGCCGCATGTCATGCTGGTCTTCTTCTGCCGCGGCAAGGCGGACCGCACGCGCAAGACCGCCGCGCGCATCGACTCCCTGGGCGGGCGGGTGGACTTCGCCCCGCTGGACGCCAAGGACAAGTCCATGTGGCTCAGCCGCGAGCTCAAGGCGCACGGCAAGGACATGGACCGCCGCGCGGCCGAGCTCTTCCTCTCCCGCTGCGACCCGCTGCTCACCCAGGCGCTGCAGCAGCTGCAGCAGGTGCTCTCCTACGTCGGCGAGCGCAGCGGGATCGCGGCGGAGGACGTGGAGGCCGTGGTCGCGCCCACGGTGGAGGACCGCCTGTTCACGTTCTTCGACCATCTGATGAATGGCAACGCCGCCGGGGCCTATGCGATGCTGCGCAGCATGCTGCAGAAGAAGGACGCCGGCACCGTGCAGCTGCTCACGCCCTTTACCGCCCGCGTGCGGCAGATGCTCTACTATAAGATCCTCAAGGCCAAGGGCCTGTCCGACCGCGAGCTGCCGCCCCTGACCGGCATACGCGCAAACATGCTCTGGCTGTACGAAAAGCAGACCCGCGCCTTTAGCGAGGCGCAGCTGCGCGACCTGCTCGACCTGTGCGTGCGCATGGACTACGAGTTTAAGTCCGGCCGCATCTCCGAGGAGGCGGCGCTGGACAGCGTGGTCCTGCCCCTGCTCAACCGCCGCGCCGGCAAGCGGCGCTGACAAACTTTGCGCGCCGCTCTTTACAGGGCGGCGCGCCTGCGCTACAATGAGGGAAAACGCCAGATGCGCGAAGGAGGCGCGGAAGCCTTGAATTTGGATCAATATCTCGAAGCCCTGCGGAAAGATCCCGCGTTCCTCTCCTGCGTCACGCACTGGGAGGTGCTGCCGGCCAAACCGGCCCGGCTGATGGACCTGCCGTCCGGGCTCTCCCAGCCCATCGTGCGGGCGCTGCACAAGCGCGGCATCTACCAGCTCTACACCCACCAGCGCCACGCCGTGGACGCGGCCCTGGACGGGCGCAGCATCACCGTGGTCACGCCCACGGCCTCCGGCAAGACCTACTGCTATAACCTGCCGGTGCTGGAGACCATACTGCGCGACCGCAGCGCCCGCGCCGTCTACCTCTTTCCCACCAAGGCTTTGGCCGCGGACCAGAACGCCGAGCTCAACGAGTTCATCGCCGACATGGGGGAGGAGGTCAAGGCCTTTACCTATGACGGCGACACGCCGGTCAGCGCCCGCACCGCCGTGCGCCTCTCCGGGCACATCGTGCTGACCAACCCGGACATGCTGCACTCCGGCATACTGCCGCACCACACCAAGTGGGTCAAGCTCTTTGAGAACCTGCGCTATGTCGTCATCGACGAGATCCACGCCTACCGCGGCGTGTTCGGCTCGAATCTTGCCAACGTCATCCGGCGCCTTGCGCGCATCTGCGCCTTCTACGGCGCGCATCCGCAGTTCATCTGCTGCTCGGCCACCATCGCCAACCCGGCGGAGCTGGCCGCGCGCCTGACCGGCGCGCCCACGGAGCTCATCGACGACAACGGCGCGCCGATGGGCGAAAGGCACGTCATCTTCTACAACCCGCCGGTGGTCAACGCCCAACTCGGCATCCGCGCCGGGGCGGTGAGCCAGGCGCGGCGCATCGCCTCCTCGCTGCTGAAAAACGACATCTATTCCATCACCTTTGCCCGCAGCCGCCTGAACGTCGAGGTGCTCACCACGTATTTGAAGCGCCTGGTGCGCGACCAGCTCGGCCGGGACGACGCCGTGCGCGGCTACCGCGGCGGCTACCTGCCCACGCTCCGCCGCGAGATCGAGAAGGGTCTTCGCGACGGCTCGGTCAAGGCCGTGGTCTCGACAAACGCGCTGGAGCTGGGCATCGACATCGGGCAATTGGAGGCCTGCGTGCTCTGCGGCTACCCGGGGAGCGTGGCCAGCACCTGGCAGCAGGCGGGGCGCGCCGGCCGGCGCAAGTCCACCAGCGTCACCTTCTTTGTCGCCTCCTCCGCGCCGCAGGACCAGTACATCGTCAACCACCCGGAGTACTTCTTCCAGCAGTCGCCCGAGCACGCGCTGATCAACCCAGACAACCTCTACATACTGCTCAACCACCTAAAGTGCGCCGCCTACGAGCTGCCCTTTGCGCAGGATGAGCGCTTCGGCGACAACGAGGGCACGCAGGACATGCTGCAGTACCTGGAGGAGGAGCACGTTCTGCACCTTGCCGGCGGGCGCTACCACTGGATGGCGGAGGAGTTCCCCGCCTCCGACGTCTCCCTGCGCACGGCGATGGACGAGAACTTCCTCATCATCGACATCACCGACCCCAGCCACCACGAGG
>CALWKN010000125.1 GCA_944381265.1 uncultured Clostridia bacterium | reverse complement strand
TCCCTCTCCTTCGGCAATGGGGAGACGCTGAAGCTGATCCAGAGCCGCGTGGCCGGAGGCGGCTACGCCACCACCGGGGCCAGCCTGCTGGACGAGGCGGATTTCACCGCCGCCAACCTGGGCGATGCGCAAAAGGGCGGCGGCGCCGGCGAGGTGATGATCCACGAGCTGGTCCACCAGTGGTGGGGCCTGGGCAATATGTTCGACACCGACGATCCCGCCAGCCCCTGGTCCGCCGAAGGCCTGACCGTCTACACCACCTACCGCATCGTCAAGGAGCTGTACGGCGAGGCGTATGCGCAGTCGCACTACGTCGACCAGTGGCAGCGGACGGTGGACGACTACCGCCTGAACTTCTACGTCCGCCATCCGGAGTACCTGGAGAAACTGCCGGAGCGGGAGCGGCTTGCCATCTCCAACAGCCTGTCGCAGGTGCGGCAGTACAACGAGATGCCGCTGAAGATCCTGAAGGCGGAGCAGCTGGTGGGCGGCGAGAAGGCCATGGACCAGATCCTCCATGACCTGTTCAACCGGGAGCTGGACCCGATGTACCCCTATCTGACGTACGAGGAATTCTTGCGCGCCTGCGCGCTGACGGAGGAGGATCTGCACCTTGGGTAAAATTTTTCGCTGCGAATGCCGCAGGCTGCTGTGGAACAAGTTCTTCATCGGGCTCACGGTCGTCCTGCTCCTCTATGGGGCGCTGGTGCTTCACGGCGTGACCTTACTTGGCGTATCCCACACCGCTCCCTTCTCTCCCTGGAGCTTTGGCGACTACCTCTGCCGCCTGCTGCCCCTGCTGTGGGTGGGGATGCTGTTCTTCCTGACCTTCTTCACCTCGGGGAAGGCGCGGCGGGCGGCGGCGCTGACGGACGCCTGCCCGATGCCGCGCTGGAAATACGCCCTGGCCCGCTGCGCCGCGGCCCTGGCGGGCGGGCTGCTGCTGTCGCTGCTGTGCGCGGGCGAGGCGGCGGTGTTCTACGCGCGTCTGTTTGGCTGGCACGACTATGGGAGCCTGCTGCTCCCGGCGCTGGCCGCGCTCCTGCCGGCCCTGGTGTTCGCGCTGGGGAGCGGCTGGGCGCTCGGCCGGATCCGCCCCTATCTCGTGTACGCCTATATGGCCGCGCCCTTCCTGCTGGCGGCCCTGCCCCTGCCGGAGGCGCTGGGGCTGTGGAACGGCAGCTTCTTTGCGGCCTACCCGCTGACGCTGGGAACGCTGGACCCGGCGTTTGCCCTGCCCGCGTCCGTCGCTGCGGCGCAGACCGCGCTGCTGCTCGCCGGGCTGGCGCTGCTTTGGAGCGGGGCCAGGCGGTAAATTCAAAAACGCCGGGCAGCGTCCGCGGAAAATGCGGACGCTGCCCGGCTTCTGTGTGGCAAGCGGAGGTCAGTTCTTGAAATAGCAGGGGTGATCGACGGGCGTCTTGGCCTGCTGGATGGCGGCCCAGAGGCGGTAGCCGCCGGCCAGGTTGTAGCAGGTGAAGCCCGCGCCGGTGAGCAGGCGGCAGGCGATATAGCTGCGCAGGCCGCTGTGGCAGTGGACGTAGACGGGCTTGCCCGGGTCCAGCTCGGATAGATGCGCGCGCAGGCCGTCCAAAGGCAGGTTGCGGAAGCCCTCGATGTGGCCGCGGGCGTACTCAGCCGGGGTGCGCACGTCTACGAGCTGCACGCTGCCGTCGCGCGGCAGATCGGCCACGTCCGACCAGTGGAACTGCATGACCGTGCCGTTTTGCAGGTTTTCGCCCACGAAGCCGACCATGTTGACCGGGTCCTTGGCCGAGCCGAAGGGCGGCGCGTAGCAGAGCTCCAGGCGCGTCAGATCCTGCACCGTGGCGCCGAAGCGGATGGCCGTGGCCAGCACGTCGCAGCGCTTGTCCACGCCGTCAAAGCCGACGATCTGCGCGCCGAGCAGGCGGCCGCTGCCCTTCTCAAAGACGACCTTGATGGAGAGCATGGTGCTGCCGGGGTAGTAGCTGGCGTGGTTGGCGGAGTAGGTGAAGATCTTGTCGCAGTCGATGCCCTTACTGCGGGCGGCCTTTTCGGACAGGCCCGTGGTGGCCACCGCCATGTCGAAGATCTTGAGTATGGCCGAGCCCTGGGTGCCGGTGTAGACGCTGTCGCGGCCAAAGAGGTTGTCCGCGGCGATGCGGCCCTCGCGGTTGGCGGGCCCGGCCAGGGGCACCATGGCGGGGTCGCCGGTGACGAAGTCCCGCACCTCCACCGCGTCGCCCACGGCGTAGATGTCGGGGTCGGCAGTGCGCATGTGCTCGTCCACCTGTATGCCGCCGCGCGCGTTGCAGGGCAGGCCGCAGGCCTTGGCCAGGCTGCTCTCCGGCCGCACGCCGATGCTGAGCACGATGAGGTCGGCGGGGATCTTGCCCTGCGATGTGCAGACAAAACCCGGTTCCGCGCCGGTGACGGCGGTGCCAAGCAGCAGATGGATGCCCTTGCCGCGCACATAGTTGTGCACGTCCGCCGCCATGTCGAAGTCCAGCGGCGCGATCAGGTGGTCGGCCATCTCCACGATGGTCACGTCCAGACCGGCGTGGGCGAGGTTTTCCGCCATCTCCACGCCGATGTAGCCGCCGCCCACGACCACGGCCTTTGCGCCCGCCTTGCCCTGGAGCGCGTCCACGGCCGCCTTGATGCGCAGCGTGTCCGGGATGTTGCGCAGGGTGTAGACGGAGCCGCCATCCAGGCCGGGAAGGTTCGGCACGAGGGGCGCCGCGCCCGTGGCGATGAGGAGCTTGTCATACGTCTCGGCATAGGTTCTGCCGCCCGCCTCGCGCACGGTGACCGCATGGGCCGCGCGGTCGATCTTCGTGACCTCGCTGTTCACGCGCACATCCACGTTGAAGCGCGCGCGGAAGCTCTCGGGCGTTTGCAGGGTAG
>CALWKN010000124.1 GCA_944381265.1 uncultured Clostridia bacterium | reverse complement strand
GCCGAAGGCTTGGTAGGCCCGGAACCCCGGGCCGCCGCAGGCGGCACGGGGCGCAGGCGGATGTCACTCGAAAAAATGCAAACTTGCATTTTTTCGAAGCGTGTCGACTTTGTCGACACGCTCAGCGGAGCGTTCCGTCGATGGAGACGATGTGCACCGTCAGCGGGATATCGCGGCCCGAGGCGGCGAGCGCCCGCTGCACCGCCGCCGCGAGCCCGCCGCAGCAGGGCACCTCCATGCGCAGCACGGTCACGGAGCGGATGTCGTTTTGCAGGAAGACCTGCGTGAGCTTTTCGGCGTAGTCCACCGGGTCGAGCTTCGGGCAGCCGATGAGCGCCACGCGCCCGGAGAGGAAGTCCGCGTGCAGGTTGGCGTAGGCAAAGGCCGTGCAGTCCGCGGCGATGAGCAGGTCCGCGCCCTGCAGGTAGGGCGCGCGCGGCGGCAGCAGGCGGATCTGCACCGGCCAGTTTTGCAGCTGGCTCTCCTGGCGGGCGGACGCGCCCTGCGCGGCGGGACGCAGCGCCCGCGCCGCGGCGGAGGGACAGCCGCCGGCAGGATGGACCGCGGCGGCCTTGGCGGCGGCCACCGCGGCGGCGTCGTAGGCCGCGGCCTCGCGCTCTACGAATGTGATGGCCCCCGCCGGGCAGGCGGGCAGGCAGTCGCCCAGGCCGTCGCAGTAGTCCTCGCGCATTAGGCGCGCCTTGCCGTTCACCATGCCGATGGCCCCCTCGTGGCAGGCCGCGGCGCAAAGGCCGCAGCCGTTGCACTTCTCTTCGTCGATGTGGATGATTTTCCGGATCATGCGCTCTCGTCCTTTCTCCTTGCGTTTCTGTAAGGAGCATACTATACTGAAGGGCAGGAGGTCTGTTGGAATTCCAACAGATTCGCGAAAAAGGGAGGCGGAAAGATTTGGACTGCGCGCTCTTTGCGGGCATTGCGGAAGAGGAGCGGGCGGCGCTGCTGCGCTGCCTGGGCGCGCGGCGCGTCCCCATGCGCCGGGGCGAGACGCTGCTGCGCCAGGGCGAAGCGGTGCGCGAGATCGGCGTGGTGCTCTCCGGCGCGGTGCAGGTGCGCAGCGCGGACTTCTTCGGCAACCGGACGATACTGGCGCAGCTGGGGCCGGGGGAGCTCTTTGGCGAGGCCTTCGCCTGCGCCGGGGCGGAGCGCGCGCCGGTGGAGGCGGTCTGCCAGCAGGCGGGCGAGGCGCTGCTGCTGTTGGGCGCGCGTCTGCTCGCGCCCTGCCGGGAGCCCTGCGCCGCCCACGGGCAGATGCTCCGGAACCTGGCGCTGGTGCTGGCGCGCAAGAACCTGACGCTCATGCGCAAGACGCGCATACTCTCCCGCCGCACCACGCGGGAGAAGCTGCTTTCCTACTTCTCGGAGCGGGCGCGCGAGGCCGGGGGCGGGAGCTTTACGCTGCCCTTTACGCGCCAGGAGCTGGCCGACTACCTCTGCGTGGACCGCAGCGCCATGACCGTGGCGCTGATGGACCTAAAGCGCGAGGGCTGGATCGAGCTGGCGGGCCGCTCCGTCCGCCTCTGCAAAAAGGACGAATGAAAGGTGGGAGACGATTTGGCCTACGACTTTTATCTGTACGGCATGATCCTGCGCACCAACAGCTTTCTGCTGGAAGGGGACTACCCCGCGCCCGACACCTATGCCGAGATCCGGGCAAAGTATTCCCTGCCCGGGGGCGAAACGGGCACCTGCGCCACGGTCCTGCTCTCCCTGGGCCGGTCGGTGAAGATGGACGGCACCTACATGGGCCGCAGCACCATGCCCTTTATCCGGGACTTCTACAAGGACAAGAAGTGCGACTTGAGCAGCCTGCATCTGGACGAGAGCTTTGACGGGCTGGAGGACAACGTGCTCGTCGCCGGGAACACGCGCACGCCGCTTGGGCAGTTCCGCGCCTTCTACGGCGACAAAATCCACCGCTGGAACCCGCCGCGCGAGGCGGACATCGCCGGAGCCAAGGTCGCGGCGCTTGACCCCTATTTCTTCGGGGACGCCGTGCGCGCCGCGGAGATCTGCCATGCGCTGCAAAAGCCCTACGTCACCATCGACTGCGCTTACGACAGCACCATGCACCGCCTCTCCGCCGTCAACGTCGTCAGCGACGAGTTCTACCGCGAGCACTATCCGCAGGAGGCGCGCGACGAGGTGCTGCGCGCCTACATGGAGAATTCCGACGGGCTGACCATATTCACGCTCGGCGCCCGGGAGATCCGCTTCGGCCGCAAGGGCGGGGAGATCCGCTCCTTCGCGCCCTACAAGGTGGACGTCGTCTCCACGCTGGGCGCCGGGGACACGTTCAAGGCCGGCTGCGCCTACGCGCTGTGGGCGGGCATGGACGACCTTTCCACCGTGCGCTTTGCCGCCGCCTGCGCTGGGGTGGCCTGCACGCGCTTCCCGCTGCCGCTCGACCCGCCGCAGCTGGCGGAGGTGCTGGCGCTGATGTCCACGCGCTGACCGGCCGGCACAGTTTGTTTGCAGAAATAGGAGGAGATCTTGTATGCAGGAGACGATCGCGAGATTTAAGCAGGCGCTCTGCAAGCGCCACGCCCTGGAGCACGCCATGGGCGTACTGTACTACGATGCGGAGACCGCCATGCCGCGCGCCGGCGCGGCGGGCTTTGCCGCCACCATGGGCCAGCTCTCCGAGGAGCTCTACAAATTGCAGACCGCGCCGTCCTTCCAGGACGACGTGCGCACGCTGCTTTCCCGCAAGGCGGAGCTGGACGAAATCACGCGCCGCGAGGCCGAGGTCATCGGCGAGGAGATGGCGCGCATGAACTGCGTGCCCATGGCGGAATACACCGCCTACCAGGAGGAGCTGGGCCTGGCCGGCAGCGCCTGGAAGGAGGCCAAGCGCACGAATGACTTTGCCCTCTTTGCCCCGCACCTGGAGAAGCTGCTCACCGGCGCGCGGCGCTTTGCCCTCTATTACGCGCCGGAGCGCGACCCCTACGACACGCTGCTGGACGAGTACGAGAAGGGCATGACGCAGCAGGAGCTGGACCGCTTCTTCGGCGCGCTGCGCGCTCAGCTCCAGCCGCTGGTGCAGCGCGTGGCGGAGAAGCCCCAGGCGGTGGACGACAGCTTCCTCTTCGGGCATTTCCCGGCGGCGCAGCAGCGCCGGCTGGCCGAGACCGTCATGGAGGTCATGGGCCTGGACCGCAGCCGCTGCGCGCTGGGCGAGGTGGAGCACCCCTTCACCACCGAGTTTTCGCGCAACGACGTGCGCATCACCACCCACTACCACGAGGAGAGCCTGGCAAGCTCGCTCTTTTCCGTCATCCACGAGGGCGGCCACGCGCTCTACGAATTGAACACGGGCGCGGAGCTCCTCGGCTCGCCCCTGGCCGGCGGCGCCAGCATGGGGATGCACGAGAGCCAGTCCCGCCTCTTCGAGAACCTGATCGGCCGCAGCGCCGGTTTTGCGCGCTTCCTCTTCCCCAAGGTGCAGGAGATCTTCCCGGAGCAGCTCAAAAACGTCACGGCAGAGGCGTTCTACCGCGCCGTCAACCGCAGCGCGCCCTCGCTCATCCGCATAGAGGCGGACGAGCTCACCTACCCCTTCCACATCCTCATCCGCTACGAGCTGGAAAAGCGCCTGCTGGCGGGGGATCTTGCCATTTCGGACCAGCCCGCGGCCTGGAACGCGCTCTACAAGGAGGTCCTGGGCGTCACCGTGCCGGACGATGCGCGCGGCGTTTTGCAGGACAGCCACTGGTCCGGCGGCAGCTTTGGCTACTTCCCCAGCTACGCCATCGGCAGCGCCTACGGCGCGCAGATCCTGGAGTCCATGAAGAAGGACCTGGACGTGGAGA
>CALWKN010000123.1 GCA_944381265.1 uncultured Clostridia bacterium | reverse complement strand
TTTGGGCAGGCCGGGCATGGCGATGATCTCGCCCGTGAAGGCCACGACAAAGCCCGCGCCCGCGCTCAGGCGCACCTGGCGCACGGTGATGGTGAAGTCCTCCGGCCGTCCGACGAGCTTGGGGTTGTCGGAGAGGGAGTACTGCGTCTTGGCCATACACACGGGCAGCGGCCCGAGCTTGTCCAGCTTGCGCAGCTGCGTCCTGACCCCGGCGGCAAAGGCGACGTCCTTTGCGCCGTAGACGCGCTGGGCGATGAGGCGGATCTTGTTTTCCAGCGTCTCCTCCAGCGGATAGGCGAAGGTGAGGGCGGAGGGCTGCTCGCACAGGCGCAGAACCTCTTCCGCCAGCGCCAGGCCGCCCTCGCCGCCCTTGGCCCAGACGTCGCAAAGACAGACGTTGACCGAGAGCGCGCGCAAGCGCTCCGCCACCAGGTCAAGCTCTACCTGCGTGTCGGTCACAAAGCGGTTGAGCGCCACCACAACGGGCAGGGAGTAGACCTTCTGCATGTTCTCCACGTGCTTTAGCAGGTTGCCCAGGCCCTTTTCCAGCGCAGCGAGGTTTTCCTTGCCAAGGTCGGCCTTGGCAACGCCGCCGTGGCTCTTCAGCGCCCGCACCGTGGCCACGACCACTACGGCGCTGGGGGCGATGCCGGCGACGCGGCACTTGATGTCCAAGAACTTCTCCGCGCCAAGGTCCGCGCCGAAGCCCGCCTCCGTCACGCAGTAGTCGCCGAGCTTGCGGGCGGTGCGCGTGGCGATGATGGAGTTGCAGCCGTGGGCGATGTTGGCAAAGGGGCCGCCGTGCACCAGCGCGGGCGTGCCCTCCAGCGTCTGCACCAGGTTGGGCAGCAGCGCGTTTTTCAGCAGCGCGGTCATCGCGCCCTGAGCGTGCAGGTCGGCGGCGGTGACGGGCGTGCCGTCGAAAGAGTAGGCCACGACGATGCGCTCCAGGCGGCGCTTTAAGTCCGCAAGGTCGCTGGCCAGGCAGAACACCGCCATCACCTCGCAGGCGGCGGTGATGTCAAAGCCGTCGGGCCGGGGCATGCCGTTGTTCTTGCCGCCAAGGCCGGAGACGATGTCGCGCAGCTGGCGGTCGTTCATGTCCATGCAGCGCCGCCAGCAGACGCGCCTGGGGTCGATGTGCAGCGCGTTGCCCTGCTGGATGTGGTTGTCCACCATGGCGGCGAGCAGGTTGTTGGCGGTGGTGATGGCGTGCAGGTCGCCGGTGAAGTGCAGGTTGATGTCCTCCATGAGGATGATCTGGGCGTAGCCGCCGCCCGCCGCGCCGCCCTTTACGCCGAAGACCGGCCCAAGCGCCGGCTCGCGCAGCGCCAGAACCGCCTTCTTGCCCAGGCGGCGCAGCGCGTCGGCCAGGCCGATGGAGACGGTGGTCTTGCCCTCGCCCGCGGGCGTGGGGTTGATGGCGGTGACCAGTATCAGCTTCCCGTCCGGCTTATTTTGCACGAAGGCGGGGTCTACCTTGGCCATGTAGTGGCCGTAGGGCTCGACGTGCTCCGGGTCCAGGCCGAGCTCCCGGGCGATGTCCAGTATCCGGCGGGGCTTGGCCGCGCGCGCGATCTCAATGTCGGTCATGCGGAAATCCTCCTTATTTTATGTACAAAGGGAAAACAGTTTCGGCAAACCAAGAGGGATTCTCCGCCCCTGCGGCGTATTGAATACAGCAGAGGGGAGGGATGGGCGTGACACGCACCCGCATTTTCTGGTCGATCTACTGCATATTGGTGGGCCTGGCCCTGTTGGGAAAGATCCTCTTCCGGCTGGAGTTCTCCGGCTGGACGATGGCCATTGCCATACTGCTGCTGGAGAGCGGCGCCTTTCTCCTTAGCGGCGGCTTTGGCATGAACCGCTTCCGCCGCAGGGAGGGCGGCGGCACCTGCGCCTTTTTCCGCGGCAGCGCGCGCCTGAGCGCCCAGAGCCCGGACTTTGTGCTGATCCTGGGCGACGCGGTGGTGGACTTTTCCCAGCCCATGCCGCCGCGATCCAGCGTCTTCTGCCTCTTTGGCAGCATGACGGTGCGCGTGCCGGAGGGCTGGTCCGTGCGGGCGAACTGCTCCTCCGCCTTTGGCGGGATCACGACGCCGCGCGGCGCGCAGCCCGCCTTTGGCGAGGCGGTGTGCATCGTCGGGGACGGGCTGCAGGCCGTGCTGGACGTGCGCTGTATCTGCGGGCAGGTAAACCTGCTGGATTAGAAGCCGAGCCGGTGCAGGAACTTGCCCAGCAGCGCGCTCCAGGTCCCGGCGCCCGGGGCCTCCGCCTCGTCGCCCAGGCCGATGCCGTGGCGGCCGAAGGGGTAGACGTGCAGGGAGACCGGCACGCCCTTGTCCGCGCATTTCTGCGCAAAATCGATCGAGTTTTCCACCGGAACGACGCTGTCCGCCGCCGTGTGCCACAGAAAGCACGGCGGCGTGTCTTTTGTGATCTGATACGCCGGGGAGATGACGCGCACGGCGGCAAGGTCCGGGTCCGGCGCGCCCGACATCGCGGCAAAGAGATCCGCGCGGCGCGTGTGGTTGAGGTTGAGCACGCCGTAGCAGGGGACAAAGGCGTCCGGGCGGCAGCTCTCTCGCTCGACGGGGTCGGCGGCGTCCGGATGCCCTGCGTCAAAGCAGGTGCCGCACATGGCGGAAAGGTGTCCGCCGGCGGAAAAGCCTAAGATGGCGATCTTGTCCGGCAGCACGCCGAATTCCTGCGCGCGGCTCCGGACCAGGCGGATGGCGCGCTGCGCGTCCAGCAGCGGCACGGGGAAGCGATAGGGCGCGACGCGGTAGTCCAGCACAAAGGCGTGCAGGCCCATCTCGTTCAGGCGCTCGGCCACGGGCGCGCCTTCGTGCGCGGCCTTCA
>CALWKN010000122.1 GCA_944381265.1 uncultured Clostridia bacterium | reverse complement strand
GGCGCTGGGCTTCGCCCACCGCCGCCCCCGCCCACCCACCCCTTTGGCCGCTTTGGCCGAAATCGGCCAAAGCGGCGCGGCTGCGGCCGCAGGAAAGCACACGGCAGGCGCAGCGCTTTCTTTTGATGCGGCGCAGCGGCCCCGTTCCCCCCTCAAAAAACGAAGGGGAGACGGGGCCGCTGCGCTTTTCTCTTTGCCGACGGGGGGAGTGGGACTCAGGCGTTCCCGCGCTGCTGACGGCGGTACTCGGTGGGAAGGATCTGCGCCACGTCCTTGAAGGCCTTGGTGAACTTGCCCTGGCTCTCATAGCCGACGGCCGCGGCGATGTCGGATACGCGCTCGTCCGTCTCGCGCAGCAGGCGCATGGCCTCGCGCACGCGGCATTCCTTCATGTAGGTGGCGATGGGCAGACCGTAGACCGCCTTGAAAGCGGTCTTGAGCGTGGCGGTGTTGAGCAGGAAGCGATGGGAGAGCGCCTCGATGGTGCAGCGCTGCTGCAGGTGCGTCACCAGGTAGTCGTGCGCGGCGCGGACCTGCTCGGTCTGGCGCGCGTGCACAGGGGTGAGGCGCGGCGCGTCCGCCTCCCGCGCGGCCAGGTACAGCAGCAGCTCCTGCGCCTTGAGCAGCAGATAGGCCGGGCGCAGGGGCTCCGGCGCGCGCAGCAGCGGGGAAAAGATCGCCTCCAGCTCCGGGCAGGCGGGCAACGCCCCCGGCAGACCGGTGCAAAAGCGGGAGAGGCGCGCCCAGGCGTCCAGACCGGCGGCCTGCAGGGCCGGGGGCGGGGCGGCGGCAAGGCGGCGCAGGTCCGCGCGGAAGGAGATCTGCCGCGCGCGGCCTAAGGGGAAGCGCAGGCGGGAATCCGCGCAGCAGGCCAGGCTGTGCAGGGCGAGGTCGCCCGGCCCCAGGTACACCGTCGCGCCGGAGCGCATCTCCCAGCCGATGCGCCCCTCGCAGCAGTAGTCCAGGGCCAGCACCTCCGGCTGCGCGGCGTGGGAAAACGAGGCCCAGCCGGCCTCAAACGCGCCGAAGGCCGCCGTGAGCCCGGGCAGCACGGCATAGAGCTCGACGCATCCCCTGCCGTCGGTGTCGGCCCGAAAGTCCGGCCCCTGTGCCCCGCCGCGGCGCAGGACGGCGAGTTCGCCGCTCACCGCTCCGCCTCCGGGCGGCTGGGGCAGGCGATCTGCACCAGGTCCTCGATCATGTGGTGCAGGAGCTGCGCCCGCGGCGTGTCGGCGGCGCTGTAGTAGACCTCCTTGCCGCTGCGCAGGCTGACGATCAGCCCCGCCGCCTTGAGCTGGCGCAGGTGGTGCGAGACGGCTGGGCTGCTCATCGACACCATGGAGGAGAGGTTGGTCACGCATTCGCGGCAGTGGCAGAGCAGCCAGAAGATGCGGATGCGGCTGCCGTCTCCCAATTGCTTGAATATGTCGGCGACGGTCTGGAAATCGTCCACGCTGGGCATGTTTTCCAGTTCATACTCGAGGGTCTCCCCGTGGTCGTGGGGCAGGTTTGGCATAAGGGCATCCCCCTCCTTTTTCCCCATTGTACCACAAAGCGCGAAAAACAAAAGAGCGCGGGGCGGAAAAAACGCGCTCAGGACTGCGGGACGGACTGCGCCGAGCGGCGGAAGGCCAGGGGACTGCAGCCCACCAGGCGCTTGAACTGGCGGTTGAAGTTGGAGAGGTTGTTAAAGCCGCAGGCCGCGGCGATGTCGGAGACGCGGTCGCCGCTGCCGCGCAGGGCCTCGCAGGCGGCGCGCAGGCGCAGACGGGTGAGGTGCTCCATGGCGCTCATGCCCGTGGCGCGGCGGAAGCAGAGCATGAAATAGCTGCGGCTGAGGTTGCAGCGGGCGGCCAGAGCGTCGATGCGCAGGGGCTCGGCGTAGTTTTCCGCCATGTACGTCAGCGCCGCACGTATGAGCGCGCCGTCCGCGCCCTCGGCGCGCGCCTTGCCCAGCGGCGCCCCGGCGCAGACGAGGTAGAACAGGCGCAAAAGCTCGCTCTTTACCAGGAGGTCGGCGCGGGCGCTGTTCTCCTGTGCGCTCTGGAGCGCGCGCCCGGCGCAAAGGCGCGCTTCGGCGGCGGCAGGATCTGCGGCGGCCAGGCGGCGCGGGCAGCGCAGCTCCCCGCGCATCAACGGCAGCAGGCAGTCCTCGGCGCTGCGGTCGCCGTTGTCCGCGCCCAGGAGCGCCGGGTGAAAGACCAGCGCCTCAAAGCGCAGCGACCCGCCGTCCGCGGCGTAGGCGGCGTGGAGCGTGTTCTGCGGGATGAGGAAGACGTCCCCCGGCGCGGCGGGGAAGCGCTCGCCCTCCAGGAGGAACAGCCCCGCGCCGCCGCAGACGAGGTTCAGCTCGAATTCCTCGTGCCAGTGGGCGGGAACGTCGGCGTAAAGCTCCGGTATGCGGCCCTCGTAGAGGCTGTAGGGGAGGCGCACGGTGCTGTGCGTGCGCCTCTCCCGGGTTTGCATCAGGCTGACATGTCTTTGCATAAAAAATCCTATCGTATCAGAATGCAGGAGGATAACAGGAGAAATCCGCGGAGATCCGTAATAGAATTGTATCAGAAATCACGGCTGGTGACAAGCGGAAAGGAGAGCGGTTATGCAGTTTACGATCGAGAACGGCGCGCTCGTCTTCTACCTCAACGGGGAGATGACGCGCATCGAGGCGTGGGGCAAGGATTCCCTGCGCGTGCGCTCCACCATGCAGGGCGCATTTACCGGCAACGACTGGGCGCTGACGGAGGACGTGCCCCACGGGGAGGCGCAGATCCTGGTGGAGGAGGAAGACCACTGGGTCGGCGACGGCACCATCGACAAGAAGGAGAAGGCCACGGTCACAAACGGCCGCATACAGGCGGTGGTGAACTTCGCCGGGGTCATCACCTTCTACCGCGACGGGGAAAAGGTGCTGCGCGAGTACTTCCGCAGCTATGACGGCACGCTGTCGCGCGAGAGCCGCTGCCTGAAGGTGATCAACCGCACCTGGAAGGGCATCGTCGGCGGCTCGGAGTACGAGCTCAACGTCAAGTTCGAGGGCAACGACGGGGAGAAGATCTTCGGCATGGGCCAGTACCAGCAGTCCTATCTGGACCTCAAGGGCTGCGCGCTGGAGCTGGCGCAGCGCAACTCGCAGGTCTCGGTGCCGTTCGCGGTGTCGTCGCTGGGCTACGGCTTCTTGTGGAACAACCCGGCCGTGGGCCAGGTGAACTTCGGCAAGAACTACACCGAGTGGGTCGCCCGCTCCACCAAGGAGATGGACTACTGGATCACCGCCGGCGACGGCCCCAAGCAGATCCTGGAGAATTACACCGCCGTCACCGGCCGCTCCGGCGCCTTCCCGGAGGACCGCATGGGCCTGTGGCAGTGCAAGCTGCGCTATCGCACGCAGGACGAGGTGCTCACCGTCGCCCGGCAGTACAAGGCCGAGGGCATACACATCGACCAGATCGTCATCGACTTCTTCCACTGGACCGTGCAGGGCGACTGGAAGTTCGACTCCACCTACTGGCCGGATCCCAAGGCCATGGTGGACGAGCTGCACGCCATGGGCATCAAGGTGATCGTCTCCATCTGGCCCTCCGTGGACAGGCGCAGCGAGAACTTCGGCCCCATGCTGGAGCAGGGGCTGCTGATCCGCACCGAGCGCGGCGCGCTGCAGACCTACGACTACCAGGGCGACTGCGTGGAGATCGACGCCTTCAACCCCAGGGCGCGCGCCTACGTCTGGAACGTGTGCAAGAAGAACTACTACGATCTGGGGATCGACGCCTTCTGGCTGGACAACTCCGAGCCGGACTTCGGCGTCTACGACTTCGATCACTACCGCTACTGCGCGGGCCCGGCGCTGTCGGTGAGCAACCTCTACCCGCAGATGTTCAGCCGCGCCTTCTACGACAACATGAAGGACGACGGCTGCGGCCCGGTGGTCAACCTCCTGCGCAGCGCCTGGGCCGGTTCCCAGAAGTACGGCAACGTGATCTGGTCGGGCGACGTGCCCAGCACCTTTGAGGCCTTCAAGGATCAGCTGCAGTGCGGCCTCAACATGGGCCTGGCCGGCATCGCCTGGTGGACCACGGACGTGGGCGGCTTCATGACCGACGACGTCAATGACCCCGACTTCCAGCAGCTGCTCATCCGCTGGTACCAGTTCGGAGTGTACTCCGCGGTGCTGCGCATGCACGGCGACCGCGGGCCCTACAACATCCCGCCGCTGGACACGCGCGACTTTGGCGGCGGCTACCTGCACACCGGCCAGCCCAACGAGCTGTGGAGCTACGGCGAAGAGAACTACGCGATCATGAAGAAGTACTACGACATCCGCGTCTCGCTGCACGACTACATCAAGTCCCTGTTTGACGAGGCCAGCGAGAATGGTTCGCCGCTCATCCGCACCATGTTCTACGAGTTCCCCGAGGACAAGACCTGCTGGGAGCTGGACGACCAGTATATGTTCGGCGCCAAGTACCTGGTCGCGCCCATCTTCCAGCTCAACCAGTTCGCGCGCGAGGTCTACCTGCCCGCCGGAAGCTGGAAGCTCACCTCCACGGGCGAGACCTACGAGGGCGGCAAGACCGTCACCGTGGACGCGCCCCTGGACTACATGCCCGTGTTCGAGCGCCTGTAAGGGGCAAAAACAAGGGGGGGGCGGGCGGGGCTGACGCGCCCCCACCCACCCCCCCCCCGCCGGCCCGGGCGTGGGTGCCCCCCCCGCTCTGGCCGGGTGCGCGCGGAGGAGGGGGGGGGGGGGGGGCCCGCCAAACGCCCCCCCAA
>CALWKN010000121.1 GCA_944381265.1 uncultured Clostridia bacterium | reverse complement strand
CGCGCGGTTCGCGCACGCCGTGCAGGCGCATGACCGGGCAGAACGTCCCCCAGGCAAACCAGCGCAGGAGCAGCTCGTGGAAGGCCGGGTCGCGGGCGTCGGCGCCGACGAAGCCGCCGATGTCCGTCGTCCACCAGGGGATGCCGGCGATCCCCATGTTCAGCCCGGCGCAGAGCTGCTTGCGAAGGGTAGGGAAGTCGGAGTGCACGTCGCCGGACCAGACCAGCGCGCCGTACCGGGCGCTGCCGGCCCAGGCGCAGCGCAAAAGGTTTACGACCTCCCGCTGCCCTTCCTGCTTTTGCCCCTCGTAGAAGGCGCGCGCGTACGTGAGCGGGTAGAGGTTGCCGACCTTCATCACCGGCCCCGCGTGGTAGCGGAAGTTCTCAAAGTCGTAGACACCGTACTCCGGCTCGGCCTCGTCCAGCCAGAAGGTCTCGATACCGTAGTCGTAGTAGTTCTTTTTCACCTTCTGCCAGAGCCAGGCGCGCGCCTCGGGGTTGGTGAAGTCGAAGAACATCACGTTCTCCTGCCCCTTGCGGAACTGCACGTCCTCGCCGCGGTCGCTGCGCACCAGGTACCCCTCGCGGTCCATCTCCTCGAAGTTCTCGCTGAAGTAGGACACCTGCGGCCAGATGGAGACCATGCACTGCATGCCCATCTCTTTAAGCTCCGCCACCATCGCCGCCGGGTCTGGCCAGAACTCGCTCTCAAAGCGGTAGTCGCCCATGTAGGGCCAGTGGAAGAAGTCGATGACGATCACGTCCACGTGGATGCCGCGGCGGTGGTACTCCCGCGCCACGCGCAGCACCTCCTCCTGGCTCCAGTAGCGCAGCTTGCACTGCCAGAAGCCCAGGCCGTACTCCGGCATCACCGGCGCGCGGCCCACGGCGGCGGAGTAGAGGCGCAGGATCTCCGCCGGCGTGTCGCCGCAGCAGATGTAGTAGTCCATCTGGTCGGTGTCCTCCGCCAGCCATTCGGTCAGGTTCTCGCCGAACGTGGCCCGCCCGATGGCCGGGTTGTGCCAGAGGAAGCCGTAGCCGCGATTGGAGAGCACGAAGGGCACGCTGGCCTGGGAATTGCGCTGCGCCAGCTCAAAGAAGCTGCCCTTGCAGTTCAGCGTCTCCTGCTGGTACTGGCCCATGCCAAAGAGCTTTTCCCCCTCCTGCGCCTCGAACTGCACGATGAGCTGGCAGTCGCCCCCCGGCAGCGGGCGAAAGCGGCGCGGGCGGATCTTGAGCGCGTCCGTGCCGCCGCGCTCCTCCAGCAGCAGCGCGCCCGTCTCGGCGTTGTAGTAGGAGAGGCTCAGGCGGTCCGGGCGGTCGGGGCAAAAGCGCACCTCGGCGCGCAGCTTGCCCACGGTAAGACACGCGCGGTCGCCGAGGATCGACGCATCCGCGGCCGTCTTTGGCTGCGGCAGCAGCGCGTAGTCGTGCAGGACCGGTTCCCCCATGTGCCGCGCCAGCACGCGCAGGCCGCTCTCCCCCCAGGGCAGAAGATACAGCGTCTCGGACTTGTAGCGGCAGCGCAGCGCGTCGCCGTCCCATACGAACATGGCCATTTCCATACCCCCATATATTTTTTGTAAGAAAAAGTGGGGCGGGAGAGTCCTCTCCCGTCCCGGAAAATCAGTAAGTTAGAGTGCAACGTCCGCGCCCTTGCGCACGAAGAGCGGGATGACGTCAAGCGGCGCCGCGGCGGTGACCACCTGGCCGCCCTCGTACTCCTTGCCGGTGGCGACCTCGCGCCAAGCCTGCCCTGCGGGGAGGTAGACCTCCTTTTCGCGCACGCCGGGCTCGGTCACGGGGGAGACGAGTATGTCGTCGCCAAAGAGGTAGGTGTCCTCGTAGTCGTAGCCGGCCTTGTCCTGCGGGAAGGCGTAGAACAGCGGGCGCATGACGGGCGTGCCCTTTTCGTGGGCTTGCTCCATGCAGCGGCGGATGTAGGGCAGGAGCTTCTTGCGCTGGAAGATGTACTTCTTGCAGATCTCGAAGTTCTCCTCGCCGTAGGACCAGATCTCGTTGGCCGCGCCCGTGCCGAACTGCGGATCGCCGTTTTCGGCCTTGTAGCGCATGCCGTCGCAGGGCCAGTGGGGCAGGCGCTCGCCGTGCAAGCGGAACACGGGCAGGAAGGCGCCGAACTCGAACCAGCGGATGAACAGCTCGTGGAAGGCCGGGTCGTCCGTGTAGCCGCCGATGAAGCCGCCGATGTCGCAGGTCCACCAGGGCATGCCGGAGACGGAGGCCGAGAGCCCGGCGCAGACCTGCTCGCGAAGCGACCGCCAGGAGGAGTAGACGTCGCCGGACCAGAGCAGCACGCCAAAGCGCTGGGATCCGGCCCAGGCGCAGCGCACGAGGTTGACCACCTTGTCCATGCCCGCTTCCGTCATACCGTCGTAGAAGGACTTGGCGTAGTAGAAGGGGTAGATGTTGGCCACCTGCGCGCCGGAGCCGATGTGGTAGCGCACGTTTTCCATGTCGTTTGCCGCGGTCTCGGGCTCGGCCTCGTCCAGCCAGAACAGGTCCACGCCCTTGTCGAAGTAGTTCTTCTTCGCCTCGCGCCAGATGACCTTGCGCGCGCCGGGGTGCGTTGCGTCAAAGTAGGTGGTGTAGCCCATGAACGTGCTGTAGAGCGAGCCGTGGTCCGCCTGGATGAGGCCGCCCATCTGCGCAAGCTCGCGGTTGTTGACAGAGTCCACGTCCACGGTGGGCCAGATGGAGACCATGAGCTTTGTGCCCATGGCGTTGAGCTCTTTTATCATCGCGTCCGGATCCGGCCAGCAGGCGGGGTCGAACTTCCAGTCGCCCTGGCGGGTCCAGTGGAAGAAGTCGATGACGATGACGTCCAGCGGGATGCCGCGGCGGTGGTACTCGCGCGCAACGCTCAGCAGCTCCTCCTGCGTGCGGTAGCGCAGCTTGCACTGCCAAAAGCCCATGACGTCCTCGCGCATCATCGGCGGGCGGCCGGTGGCGGCGGCGTAGTTCTCCTCGATCTCCTGCGGGGTGTCGCCGCAGGTGATCCAGTAGTCCATCTGGCGCGTGGACTCCGCCACCCACTCCGTGCGGTTGAGGCCCAGCGTCACGCGCCCCAGCGCCGGGTTGTTCCAGAGGAAGCCGTAGCCGCGGGTGGAGAGCAGGAAGGGGATCGAGGCCTGGGAGTTGCGCTGCGCCAGCTCCAGCGTCAGCCCCTTGCGGTTGAGCTGCTTTTCCTGGTACTGGCCAAGGCCGTAGATCCGCTCGTCGTCGTAGGCCTCAAAGAAGGCCGTGAGCTTCCAGTCGCCGCCGATGATCGGCTTAAAGAAGCGCGCCTTGTAGTTGAGCGGCACGCAGTATTCGGTCAGGTCGCTGCGGTTGCGCCAGTACTCGCGCGTCAGCTCCTCGCCCTTCTGATTGTAGAAGGCAAGGTAGCCGTGGCGGTCCACCACGGCGCGGATGCGGCCGTTGCGGATCGAGGTCTCATTCTTTTCCTCGTCGCGCGTAAGCTCCACGTCCGCCTCCGCCGGCTTTGGCAGCAGGCCCCAGTCGTTGCTCTCGTCGATCTGCGCCTCGTAGGTGACGCGCACGCGCAGGGCGTCCTTGCCCCAGGGCTCGATGCGCATCTTCTCGCGCCCGCTCTGGTAGTACAGCGCGCCGTTCTGGATGTCGATAATGGCCATTCCCGTATGTCCTCCGTTCTCTTTCTATATTTTTCGCCGCCCTTCCGCGCCGGATGGGTGAGGAAGAGCGGCGAGCGGGATCACTTACATTTTAACACAAG
>CALWKN010000120.1 GCA_944381265.1 uncultured Clostridia bacterium | reverse complement strand
TCTTCTCCCGCGTGCTGGACGCGCACGAGGCCAACCGCAGCGACGAGGAGATCGAGGCGATGCTGGCGCGCAACATCACGGAGGACCGGGTGTTCGGCGTGCTCTCCTGCCACGATCTGCCGGAGTTCTTCGACGAAAAGAAGCTGGCGGTGCTGCGGCGGCGCGCGGCGGAGGCGGAAGGCCTGACGCTGGTCTATGGCGTGGGCGCGGCGCTGGCGGGCGAGGCGGACGTGCTGGTGTACGCGGACCTGGCGCGCTGGGAGATCCAGCTGCGCTACCGCTCGGGGGAGATCGGCAACTACTGCGCGCACAACGAGGGCGAGGAGACGCTGCGCAAGGTCAAGCGCGGCTATTTTATCGACTGGCGCGTCAGCGACCGGCACAAGCGCGCGCTGATGCCCAAGGTGAACTACCTGCTGGAGACGAATACGCGCGACAGGCCCGTGATGATGCGGCAGGCGGACTTCCTCGCCGCGCTGCGGCAGACGGCGCAGCGGCCCTTCCGCGTGGCGCCGTACTTTGACCCCGGCGTCTGGGGCGGGCAGTGGATGAAGAAGGTCTGCGGCCTGGATCCGGCGCAGAAGAACTACGCCTGGAGCTTTGACGGCGTGCCGGAGGAGAACAGCCTGCTGCTGCGCAGCGGGGAAACCGTCATGGAGGTGCCGGCGCAGGACCTGGTGCTCTTTGCGCCGCGGGCGCTGCTGGGCGAGCGCGTGCACGCGCGCTTTGGCCTGGACTTCCCCATCCGCTTCGACTTCCTGGACACGGTGGACGGGCAGAACCTCTCCCTGCAGGTGCACCCGCTGACGGAGTACATCCAGCAGACGTTCGGCATGCACTACACGCAGGACGAGAGCTACTACATACTGGACACAAAGCCCGGCGCGGACACGGCGGTGTACCTGGGGGTGAAGACAGGCGTCGATCCGGAGGAGATGCTCGGCGCGCTCGAGCGCGCGCAGGAGACGGGCGAGTTTGACGCGGAGCGCTACGTCAACCGCATCCCGGCGCACAAGCACGACCACTTCCTCATCCCGGCGGGCACCGTGCACTGCTCCGGCAAGGACACCATGGTCCTTGAGATCAGCGCCACGCCCTACATCTTCACCTTCAAGCTCTGGGACTGGAACCGCGTGGGGCTGGACGGCAAGCCGCGTCCCATCCACCTGGAGCACGGCAGAAAGAACATACAGTTCGACCGCGACACGGACTTTGTGAAGCGCGAGCTTGTAAACCGGGTGGAGGAAGTTGGGCGCGGCGAAGGCTGGGTGGAGGAGCGCACCGGCCTGCACGAGCGCGAGTTCCTGGAGACGCGGCGGCACTGGTTCACCGCGCCAGTGGAGCACGACACGCGCGGCGGCGTGAACATGCTCAACCTCGTCGAGGGGAGCGAAGCCGTCGTCGAGAGCCCGACCGGCGCGTTCGAACCCTTCCGCGTGCACTACGCCGAGACGTTCATCGTGCCGGCGGCGGTGGGGAAATACGTGATCCGGCCGGCGGTGGCGGGCGAGCGCTGCGCCACGATGAAGGCCTATGTGCGGGGGTGAGACGATGATGGATGTGGGATTTGCCATTCGGCCCACGGAAGAGCCGATGGGCTTTGCCTACGGTCCGGGCGTGTTCGGCCCGGAGGTGGAGAACCGGCGCCTGGACGCCATACGCCGGAGCCTGCGCGACCCGGACTGCGCCGGGCCGGACCCGGTCTACGCCATCGCCATGGACGTCGGGCGCGAGGAAGACCGCCCGGCGATGCTGGCGCGCAACCTGCTCTTTGGCGTGGTGACCTACGCCCGCGGGCGCCTGGGCGAGGAGCCGGTGCGCTCCCAGGGGCACGTCCACGCGGTAAGCCCCTCCTGCGGCGCCTCCACGCCCGAGGTCTACGAGATCTGGTCCGGCCGCGCCGTGATCCTCATGCAGGAGAAGGACGGCGACGACCCCGGGCGCTGCTTTGCGGTGGAGGCGGGGCCGGGGCAGGTGGTGGTCGTGCCGCCGGGCTGGGCGCACGCCACGATCTCCGCCGATCCGGCGCAGCCGCTGACGTTCGGCGCCTGGTGCGTGCGCGACTTTGGCTTTGACTACCGCGGCGTGCGCGCGCACGGGGGCCTGGCCTGGTTCCCGCTGCTGGAGGCGGACGGCTCCCTGCGCTGGCTGCACAACGACGCCTACGCGCCCGCGCCTTTGACGCGCAAAGGGCCGGAGTCCTACGCGTCCACCCTGGACATCGCGCCGGGCGTGCCGATCTACACGCAGTTCGTGCGCGATCCGGACCGCTTCCTCTTCGTGGCGCGGCCGCAGCTCAGGGCCGCGGCCTGGGAACGCTTCCTGCCGTAAGAACGGCCCGCTCCCGCCGGTTCCGCTTTTTTCGACAAGCGGAACCGGCGCTTTTTTTACGCAAACTTCCTCTGCGGCGTATTGACAAATGCTGGCGGGATGATATACTTAGCTTGACTAACTAATAATCGCCGGAAGGGCGAGGAGGAGGGGGATCGCGCATGCTGCGCCGCGCGGACGCGGAACTGGACGAGCTGCTGGTGCGCACCTACCAGAACGTCAATCGGGTGGAGAGCAGCATGTTGGCCTCTTCGCAGAACGACCTGTCCATCGCCGAGCTGCACATACTGGAGAGCGTGGGCCGGGGAGAGGGCGGGTCCCGCAGCATCAGCGCCATTGCCCAGGCAATGGAGATCACGCTGCCCACGGTGACGGTGGCGGTCAAGCGCCTGGAGAAGAAGGGCTACGTGCAAAAATCCAAGGACGAGAACGACGGCCGCGTCACGCGCGTGCAGCTGACGGCGCGAGGCCGCAAGATGGACGCCGCGCACCGCTATTTCCACGAAAACATGGTGCGCTCCATCACGCGGGAGATGAGCGAGGCGGAGGTGGAGGCGCTGGTGCGCATACTCTCCAAGCTCAACCGTTTTCTCCTGCGCAAGCAGGGCGAAATGAGCGAAAAACGACAGGGAGAACAGGAAATATGAAGATCATCGGAACGGGAAGCGCGCTGCCGGCGCAGCGCGTCACAAACGCGGACCTGATGAAGTTTCTCGATACGAGCGATGAGTGGATCGTCTCGCACACGGGGATCCGGGAGCGCCGGGTGACGGACGCGGAGAGCGTGGCGGAGCTGGGGGCGCTGGCGGCCCGGCGCGCCCTGGAGGAAGCGGGCGTGCGGGCAGAGGATCTGGACCTCCTCCTGTGCACGAACGTGGCCTCGGACTTCTTCACCCCTGGCCCGGCCTGCCTCATCGCCGGGGCGCTGGGCTACGCCGGGCAGACGCTGGACGTAAACGGCGCCTGCACAGGCTTCATACAGGCCGTGGACATCGCCGACGCCTACTTTCGCGCCGGCAAGGCGGAGAGGATCCTGCTTGTGGCGGCGGAAAAGCCGACCTACCTTGCGGACTGGGCGGACCGCGCCACCTGCGTGCTCTTTGGCGACGGGGCGGGCGCGGTGCTGCTGCAAAGGAGCGAGCGCGCCGGCTGCATCGCCACCTGCCTTGCCACGCAGCCCAACGCGGAGTTCCTGAATATGCCCACGCCCCTTGGGAACTGCCCCTTTACCCACCGCGAGGAAGGGCCGCGCTATCTGCAGATGAACGGCCAGGAGGTCTACCGCTTCGCGGTCTCCGCCTGCGTAAAAGACCTTCGCGCCGTGTGCGAAAAGGCGGGCGTGGCGCTGGAGGACGTGGACTGGTTTTTGCTGCACCAGGCCAACCAGAGGATACTCAACGCGGCGCAGACGCGCCTGAAGCAGCCGAGGGAGAAGTTCCCCGGCAACATCGAGCGCCTGGGCAACACGTCCTCGGCCTGCATCCCGCTGCTGCTGGACGAGATGATGCGGGACGGGCGGCTGCGGGAAGGACAGCTCGTGGCCCTGTCCGCCTTTGGCGCGGGGCTGACGCACGGCGCGGCGCTGCTGCGCATCTGATGTTTGCGCCGCGCAAGGCGGCGTTTACATAAAATTAAGAAAATTCCAAGGAGGAACACAACCATGACGTTCGAAAAGGTAGCCAAGATCATCGCCGAGTACAAGGACATCGATGTCTCCACCATCAAGCCCGAGTCCACCTTCCAGGAGCTGGGCATCGACTCTCTGGACACGGTGGAGCTGATCATGTCCTTTGAGGACACCTTCGGCGGCACCATCGAGATGAGCCCGGACCTGAAGACCGTGCAGGACATCGTCAACCTCATCGACGCGCAGGCCTAAGGCGCGGCGCGGCAAATATCCGGAAGGCAAGGGAAAGAACATGATTCACACCGAAATCTGCGAGCTCATTGGGATCGAGTATCCGATCTTCCAGGGGGGCATGGCCTGGGTGTCCGACGCCTCCCTGGCGGGGGCGGTGTCCAACGCCGGGGGCCTGGGCATCATCGCGGGCATGAACTCCAACGGCGAGCAGCTTCGCGAGCAGATCCGCAAGATCCGCCAGATCACGAACAAGCCCTTTGGCGTCAACGTCATGCTGATGTCGCCCTTTGCGGACGAAGTCGCGCAGGTCGTGGTGGAGGAGAAGGTGCCCGTCGTCGTCACCGGCGCCGGGCTCCCCTCCAAGTACATCAAGACCTGGGTGGAAAACGGCCTCAAGGTGGTGCCGGTGGTGCCGTCGGTAGCCATTGCCCGCATGTGCGAGCGCATGGGTGCCTGCGCGGTCGTGGCCGAGGGCGGCGAGTCCGGCGGACACGTCGGGGATCTGACCACCATGGCGCTGACGCCCCAGGTGGCGGACGCGGTGAAGATCCCGGTGCTGGCCGCCGGCGGCATCGGCGACGGGCGCGGCGTCGCGGCGGCGCTGATGCTGGGCGCAAAGGGCGTGCAGGTTGGCACCCGCTTCCTCGTGGCAAACGAGTGCACCATACACGAAAACTACAAGCAGCGCGTGCTCAAGGCCAAGGACATCGACACCATCGTCACCGGACGGCGCCTGGGCCACCCGGTGCGGGGCCTGAAATCCCCGGTGACGCGGCGCATGCAGGAGATGGAGTACGCCCCCGACTTTACCGCCGAGGACTTTGAGAAGCTGGGCGTGGGCGCGATGCGCAAGGCCGCGCGCGAAGGGGACGAGCAGAACGGCTCCTTCATGTGCGGGCAGATCGCGGGCCTCGTCCACAAGGAGCAGCCGGCAGCGGAGATCATCCGCGAAATGTTTGCCGAGGCAGAGGAACTGTTGAAGGGAGCGGCAAAATGGGTAAGATAGCCTTCGTCTTCGCGGGCCAGGGCGCGCAGTACCCCGGCATGGGCAAGGCGCTCTACGAGGCGAGCGCCGCGGCGCGCTACGTCTTTGACCAGGTGGAGGACGTGCGCCCGGGAACGCTGGAACAGTGCTTTTCGGGCGACAAGGAGACGCTGTTTCGCACCATCAACACGCAGCCCTGCCTGTTTGCCGTGGACCTTGCCTGCGCCATGGCCCTGGTGGAAGCGGGCGTGCGGCCGGACATGGCCGCGGGCTTTTCCCTCGGGGAGCTGGCGGCGGCGGCGTTTGCTGAGATGCTGCCGCTGAAGGAGGCGGCGCGCCTGGTCTGCCGCCGCGCTGAGCGCATGGACGCCTGCGCCGCGGGCAAGAAGACCGCCATGGCCGCCGTGCTGCGCCTGAGCGAGGAGCAGGTGGAAAAGCTGTGCGCGGACTTTGAAAACGTCTACCCGGTCAACTACAACTGCCCGGGCCAGATCGTCGTCTCCGGCGACGAGGGCCAGATCGCGGCGCTGAGCGAGCGCGTCGCCGCCCTGAAGGGCCGCGCCATGCGCTTAAACGTCAGCGGCGCCTTCCACAGCCCCTATATGCACGAGGCGGCGCTGGATCTGGCGGACTACCTGCGCACGCTGCGCTTTGCCGCGCCGGCGCTGCCGGTTTACGCCAACTGCACGGCTGAGCCCTACACAGTGGAGACGGCGGCGTCGCTGCTCTCGCGCCAGGTGGAAAACCCGGTGCGCTGGGAGCAGAGCGTGCGCGCGATGATCGCGCAGGGCGCGGACACATTCATCGAGTGCGGCGCGGGCAAGACGCTTTCCGGCCTCATTTCCAAGATCGACAAGGATGCAAAGACGCTGCGCGTGGAGGATCCCGAGACGCTGCGGCAGACGCTGGAGAGCCTGAAGGAGGGAAAGGCCGCATGCTGAAGGGAAAGACCGCGCTCATCACCGGCGCTTCGCGCGGCATCGGCCGGGCCGTCGCCCTGCGCCTGGCGCAGGAGGGCATGAACATCGCCGTCGTCTACGCGGGCAACACCGCGGCGGCGGAGGAGACGGCGCGCGCCGTGCGGGAGACGGGCGCGCAGGCGAATCTCTACGCCTGCGACGTCGCGGACGACGCGGCGGTGTGCGCGCTGTGCAAGCGGGTCGCGGAGGAGATGGGGCCGGTCTACGCCCTCGTCAACAACGCGGGCATCACGCGCGACAAGCTGGCCGCGCAGATGAAGGAAGAGGACTTTGACGCGGTGCTGGACGTCAATCTCAAGGGCGCGTTCCATTTTATTCGCCATACATACACCGGTTTTTTGCGCCAGAGAGGCGGACGCATCGTCAACATCTCTTCCGTCGTGGGCCTGATGGGCAACGCGGGCCAGGCGAACTACGCCGCCTCCAAGGCGGGGCTGATAGGCCTGACCAAGTCCATCGCCCGGGAGCTGGCTCCGCGCGGCGTCACGGTCAACGCCGTGGCCCCCGGCTTTATCGACACGGACATGACGCGCGCGCTGCCGGACGGCGCCAGAGAGGCGCTGCAGGCGCAGATCCCCTTAAAGCGCCTGGGCGCGCCGGAGGACGTGGCCGCGGTCGTGGCCTTCCTCTGCTCGGACGGGGCGGCCTATCTTACGGGCACGGTCATCCCCGTGGACGGCGGCATGGCCATGTGAGGCAAATCAAAGGAGTTTTTGCGATATGAATCGAGTCGTCATCACCGGCATGGGCGTGGTTTCGCCCATCGGCAATTCCCTATCGGCCTACTGGGAGAGCCTGGTAAACGGCGTATGCGGCGTGGGGCCGATCACCCGCTTTGACACGGAGGGCTTTAAGGCCAAGCTCGCGGCCGAGGTCAAGGACTTCAACGCCGCGGACTTTGGCATGGACGTGCCCACGCAGCGCCGCATGGACAAGTTCACGCAGTACGCCGTGGCCGCCGCCCGGCAGGCGATGGCGGACAGCGCGATCACCGGCACCGTGGAGCCGGAGCGCCTGGGCGTCTACGTCGGCAGCGGCATCGGCGGCATGAGCACGTTCGTCGAGCAGAGCAACCGCCTCAACGAGCGCGGCCCCGGCCGCGTCTCCGCCCTGTTCATCCCCATGATGATCTCCAACATGGCGGCGGGCACCATCGCCATACAGTACAACGCGCAGGGCCCCTGCCTGCCCACCGTCACGGCCTGCGCCACCTCCACCCACGCCGTGGGCGAGGCCTACCGCGCCATCGCGCATGGCTACGCCGACGCCGTCATCGCAGGCGGCGCGGAGGCCACGATCAATCCTCTGGCGGTGGCGGGCTTTACCACCTGCATGGCGCTTTCCCTGGAGGAGGACCCGCTCAAGGCCTCCCTGCCCTTTGACGCGCGCAGGGCCGGTTTCGTCATGGGCGAGGGCGCGGGCATACTGGTGCTGGAGGAGTACGAGCGCGCGGTAAAGCGCGGGGCGCACATCTACGCCGAGGTCTGCGGCTATGGCAACACCTGCGACGCCTACCACGTCACGGCCCCGCGGCCGGACGGCAGCGGCGGCGCGCGGGCCATGGAGCTGGCCCTGAAGGAGGCCGGGTACGGCGAGGGCGACCTGCTCTACATCAACGCCCACGGCACGGGCACGCCGCTCAACGACAAGTCCGAGACGCTGGCCATCAAGAAGGCGCTGGGGGAAGCGGAGGCGCACCGCGCCATCATCTCCTCCACCAAGTCCATGACCGGGCACATGCTGGGCGCGGCGGGCGCGGTGGAGCTCATCGCCTCGGCAAAGGCGCTGGAGGAAGGCGTCGTGCCGCCGACCATCGGCCTTACACAGCCGGACCCGGAGTGTGACCTGGACTACACGCCGCTGCGCGCCCGCAAGGCGGCGCTCACGCTGGCGCTCTCCACCTCCCTGGGCTTTGGCGGCCACAACGGCGTCGTGGCCCTGCGGCGCGCCGAACTGTAAAGGCAAGGGGTTTCAAAGCATGAAGATCAACGACATCAAGGTACTGGCGGAGCTGGTGAGCAAGAACAACCTCTCCGCCCTGGAATACAGCGAAGGCGAGACGCGCCTGCGCATCGAAAACGCGGCGGCGGTTCCGGCGGCGCCGGTGGCCCCGGCGGCTCCGGCTGTACCGGCGGCGCAGGTCGCTCCGGCGGCGCCGGCGGCCCAGGCGGCGCCGAATGCGCCCGCGGCGGAAGCGGCGGATGCCGGAGCGGACTTTAACGCCGCCAAGATGGTGACTTCGCCCATGGTCGGCGTGTTCTACGCTTCGCCCTCGCCCACGGATCCGCCCTTTGTCACCGTGGGCAGCAAGGTCAAGAAGGGCGACGTGCTCTGCATCATCGAGGCGATGAAGCTGATGAACGAGATCACCGCCGAGGAGGACGGCGAGATCATCGACATCTGCGCCGGGAACGGCAGCGTGGTGGAGTACGGGCAGATCCTCTTTAAGATGCTGTAAACAAAAGGGGGCGAAAGCATGAATCGTGAGGAGATCAAGCGCCTGCTCCCCCACCGCGAGCCCATGCTCCTGGTGGACGAGATGGAGAAGGACGAGGCGGGCACGGCGCACGCCAAATACCGCGTGCGGGGGGACGAGTTCTTCCTGCAGGGGCACTTTCCCGGCAACCCGGTGGTGCCCGGGGTGATCCTGTGCGAGATGATGGCGCAGGCCTGCGCGGTGCTGGTCGGGACGGAGGCGGCGGGCAAGACGCCGATGTACACGGGCCTGGACAAGGTCAAGTTCCGCCATCCGGTGCGCCCCGGCGACACGGTGGAGATCACCGCCAGCCTGGAGAGGCGCATGGGCAATTTCTTCTTTGCCAAGGCCGAGGCCCGCGTGGAGGGGCAGATGTGCGTGCAGGGGCATCTCTCCTTTGCGCTGGTGGAGGGATAGCATGTTTTCCAAGATCCTGATTGCCAATCGCGGCGAGATCGCGGTGCGCGTCATCCGCGCCTGCAAGGAGATGGGCATTGCCACCGTTGCCGTCTACTCGGAGGCGGACCGCGGCGCCCTGCACGTGGTGCTGGCGGACGAGAGCATCTGCATCGGCCCGCCGCCGGCGGCAAAGAGCTATCTCAACATGAGCGCCGTGGTCTCGGCCGCGGTGCTCACCGGCTGCGAGGCCATCCACCCCGGCTACGGGCTTTTGAGCGAGAACCCGAAGTTCGCCGCGCTCTGCAAGGAGTGCGGCCTTGGCTTCATCGGCCCGGACGCCGAGACCATCGAGAAGATGGGCGACAAGGACGAGGCGCGCCGCACCATGCGCGAGGCGGGCGTGCCCGTCATCCCCGGCTGCGACGTGGTCGCGGACGTGCGCCAGGCCAAGGAGGAGGCCGCGCGCATCGGCTTCCCGCTGCTGATCAAGGCGCGGGCCGGCGGCGGCGGCCGCGGCATCCGCCGCGTGGACGGGCCGGACGAGGTGGAGATGGCCTTCCTCTCGGCCACGGCCGAGGCGCAGTCCGCCTTCGGCGACGGCGCGGTGTACATGGAGAAGTTCCTCACCCCCGTCAAGCACATCGAGATGCAGATCCTCTGCGACAACTACGGCCAGGTGGTCTGCTTAGGCGAGCGCGAGTGCTCGATGCAGCGCAAGAACCAAAAGACGCTGGAGGAGAGCCCCAGCCCCTCCGTGACGGAGGAGATGCGCCGGGAGATGATCCGCGTCTCGACGCTCGCGGCCAAGACCGTGGGCTACAAGGGCCTTGGCACCATCGAGTTCCTGCTGACGCAGGACAAGCAGTTCTACTTCATGGAGATGAACACCCGCCTGCAGGTGGAGCACCCGGTGACAGAGATGGTCACGGACGTGGACCTGGTCAAGTGGCAGATCCGCGTGGCGGCGGGCGTAAAGCTCGACTTTGCGCAGGAGGACGTGCGCCTTTCCGGCCACGCCATCGAGTGCCGCATCAACGCCGAGGACCCGGCCCTGGGCTTTCGGCCCTCCTGCGGCAAGATCACGCTCCTGCACATCCCCGGCGGGCCGAAGGTGCGCTTTGACACCGCGCTCTACCACGACTACGTCGTGCCGCCGTTCTACGACTCCATGATCGGCAAGCTCATCGTCCACGCCGGCACCCGCCAGGAGGCCATTCGCAAGATGCAGGCCGCCCTGTGCGAGATGGTGATCGAGGGCGTGGAGCACAACCGCGAGCTGCAGCTGGAGACCATCTCCGCGCCGGAGTTCATCGACGGCAGCTACACCACCGACTTCCTCGGCAAGCTGCTCAAGGAACTCTATCCGTAGCGCGAAACGGGAGGAGGCGCGAAAAGCGCCTCCCCATAGAATCAAATAAGGAGGACAGGCCATGCTCAACAAAAGCATGTTCATCAAGCCGCGCAACGCTTTGGAAGGCGACGGACAGAGCAACGCGCAGCCGTCCATCCCGGAGAAGCTGTGCAGGGCCTGCCCTGCCTGCAAGGCGGCCCTGTTTTCGCAGGATCTTCAGGAGAATCTCATGGTGTGCCCCCAGTGCGGACACTATTTCCGCATGGATGTGGAGTCCCGCCTGCGCCTGCTGGCGGACGAGGGCAGCTTTGCCGAGCTGTACGCGGATCTGACCACGCAGGACCCCATCGCCTTCCCCAACTATGAAAAGAAGCTCGCCGCCGCCCGCAAGGCCACCGGCCGCCCGGACGGCGTGGTCTGCGGCACGGCGCGCATCGAAGGGCAGGAGACGGCGATCTTCGTCATGGATCCGCAGTTCATGATGGGCTCCATGGGCACGGTCGTGGGGGAAAAGATCACAAAGACCTTTGAGATGGCGGCGGAACGGGGCCTGCCCGTGCTGGGCGTCACCGTCTCCGGCGGCGCGCGCATGCAGGAGGGCATATTCAGCCTCATGCAGATGGCCAAGACCAGCGGCGCGGTGCTGCGCCACAGCCAGGCCGGCCTGCTCTACATCGCGCTGCTGACCGACCCCACCACCGGCGGCGTCACGGCCTCCTTTGCCATGGAGGCGGACATCGTCCTTTCCGAGCCCCGGGCGCTCATCGGCTTTGCCGGCCCGCGCGTCATCGAGCAGACCATCCGCGCCAAGCTCCCGGAGGGCTTCCAGCGGGCGGAGTTCCTGCTGGAAAAGGGCTTTGTCGACGCCATCGTGCCAAGGAACGAGCAGAAAAAGACCATCGCCCATCTGATCCGGCTCCATGAGAGGAGGAAGGAGATATGACCGCCTACGAGCGCCTGTGCGCGGCGCGGGCCAAGGGACGGCCCACGGCGCGCGCCTATATCGACCACGTCTTCGACTCCTTCTTCGAGCTGCACGGCGATCGCCTCTTCGGCGACGATCTGGCCGTGCGCGGCGGCATCGCCGAGCTTGACGGAAAGTCCATCACGGTCGTTTCCATCGAGAAGGGCGAGGACACCAAGGAAAAGATCGCCCGCAACTTCGGCTCCCCCAACCCGGAGGGCTACCGCAAGGCCCTGCGCCTGATGAAACAGGCGGAGAAGTTCCATCGGCCGGTCTTCTGCCTGGTGGACACCGCGGGCGCCTACTGCGGCCTGGGCGCCGAGGAGCGCGGGCAGGGCAGCGCCATCGCCCAGAACCTGATGGGGATGATGGGGCTGAAGACCCCCATCGTCTCCCTGCTCATCGGCGAGGGCGGCAGCGGCGGCGCCCTGGCCCTGGCCGTGGCCGACGAGGTCTGGATGATGGAAAACGCCGTCTACTCCGTGATCTCGCCCGAGGGCGCGGCCTCGATCCTCTACAAAGACGCGGGCCAGGTCGAGCGCGCGGCGGAGGAGCTGCGCATCACGGCGCAGGACCTGCTGCGTTTTCAAGTGGTGGAGCGCGTGATCCCCGAGGGTGAGGGCTTTGAGGCCGCCTATGCGCAGATCCGCGCGCTGCTGCAGCAGACGATGGCGCGCCTGTGCGCCATGGACGATGAGACGCTCACGCGCGTGAGATACGAACGATTTCGCAAAATCGGAGGGCTGATGGAATGATCGTCATCGTAACCGATTCAACGGCGTGCCTGAACCGCCAGGAGGCGGAGCGCCTGGGCGTGACGCACGTGCCCATGACCTACACGCTGGACGGCGTCACGCACCGGGAGCGCTTTGTGGAGGAGAACGGCGACTACATCGCCCGCATCGAGGCGGCAAAGACGCTGGCCACCTCCCAGCCGCCCATCGACGCCTATGTCAAGACCTTTTCCGCCCTGCGCAGCGCCGGGCACCAGGTGCTGTGCCTGTCCATCTCCTCGCGCCTGTCCGGCACCTACGCCAACGAAGTGGTCTGCGCCCGCGAGGTGGGCAGCGAGGACATCCGCGTGGTGGACACGCTGACCACCGCCGGCGGCCTCTACATCATGGTGCGGGCGGCGCGCGAGTTCCTCGACTCCGGCTACAGCCTCTCGGAGACGGCGGAAAAGCTGGAGCAGATGCGCGGCAAGGTCAAGACGCTCTTCTCCGTCGGGGACATGGAGCCCCTGCGCCGCAGCGGCCGCCTGGGCCCCGTGCGCCAGAGCGTCTGCACGGTGCTCAACGTCCGCCCGCTGCTCACCTGCCGCGAGGGCGCGGTGATGGCCTGCGGCCTGGTCCGCGGCAAGAGCGAGCAGCTGCGCGCACTGGCACAGGCCGTGCCCGCAAACGCGCATGGCGTCATCGTGCAGTACATCAAGGACGCCGAGGCCGGGCGGCAGCTGCAGCACCGGCTGGAGAGCAAGCTCGGCCAGCCCGTCATGCTGCGCCCCATCGGCCCGGTCCTGGCCATCCACCTTGGCGTGGACATGGTCGGCGCGGCCTGGCTGGAGTCCTGATCCCCTTTATTCGCCATCATACCCGACGCGCCCCGCCCGGGATTCACTAGGCGGGGCGCGTCTTTACCCTTGGGGCGAAAAAAGCCCGCCTGTGCAGGCGGGCTTTTTTTACGCGGCGGAACGGGGACGGGCGCTCTCGCGGCAGTAGAGCACCAGGACGAGGAAGATCACCGCCACAACGAGGAGCGAGGCCAGGCACAGCGCGGCAAGGCCGGTGTAGTCCAGGTCGAGGAAGAGGGGCAGGTAGTTGCCGGCGTTAAAGCACAGGTGCAGCAGCACGCTGGGCCAGATGCTGTCAAAGTAATCGACCATCAGCCCGAGCGCCAGGGCCAGCAGGAAGGTAAAGCCCGTCCACAGCAGCTGACCGTGCACCAGGCCAAAGAGCACGGCCTGGAGAAGCAGCGCCACCCACAGGGGCATGACCTTCTTGAAGTTGCCGTAGATGAGGCCGCGGAAGACGATCTCCTCCACCAGCGGCGCGCCGATGACCGTGACCAGTATGTTCAGCAGCGGATAGCGGCCCAGCTCCAAAGAAGAGGCGGCCTCCATGTAATCCTGCATGATCGGGGCGTCGACGGGAATGAGGGAAAGACCGGCGCTGACGGCGAAGTAGGCGGCCAGACCCAGCAGCATGGGCGCCCAGAGCATCTCCGGCGTGCGCACCCGGCGCAGCCCCATGGAGGGGAGCAGGCGGCGCGCGCCCTGCTGCGCGACGAGCAGACCGCAGAGCAGCCCGAACGTGCCGACGTAGCAGAGCAGCATCATGACGTCCATGTTGTCGTTGAAGATCTGCATAACGCGCCAGGGGAGATCGGACGCGATGCGTCCGGCCGAGCTCAGCACGGCGGAAAAGGAGCAGGCGAAGGAAAAGGCGCCGCCCACCCACATCTGCACGCCGAGAAAGACGGCGAGATAGATTAGGGCCAGGCCGACGTGTTTCCAGAAACGTTTCATGCGGAATCACCTCGAAAAAAGGATGGGCGGCGCACATCCGCCGTCCTCAACAGTATACGCGAAAAGTATGACATTTTCATGAATTCTTTTCGAAATGCGGCGAAAAAAGCGGCAAAAACCTCCGCCCCGCGTCTCTATTGCGCAGGCAGCAGAGACGCGGGGCGGAAGGCCGCGCTTCAGCGCTTCTTTTTCTTTTTGTTGGGGTCCTGCAGGCGCAGGAAGTCGATCAGGGCTTCGTTGCAGCCGGTGCGGTTGAGGACGTAGCCCTGGTTGGGCGAGAGCATGAGGTAGAAGTTGGTCGGCGTCTCCCAGATGGCGAAGAGCTGGTCAAAGGGGATGCAGGTGTGACCGCCGCTGTAGTCCGCCTCAAAGTGGTCGGCGTAGAAGTAGAAGCTCATGTTCTGGTCGCGCATGATGCGGTTGGCGAGGAAGGCGCGGCGCGTGCCGATGCGCAGGACGATGGCGTAGGCCACGAAGAACACCAGCGCAAGGAACAGCGGCAGCGCGCTGCCGACCACGGAGGAGAGGAGCACGCAGAGCAGCAGCAGCGCCACCACCGCGCCGGCCAGGTGCGGCCGGCGCAGCGTGGCGGTCTTGGTCATCTGCCAGCACTCCTCCCAGGTAAACTGGGTCTGTGCCGTGTAGAGCAATTCCATGGCCCGCGCACCTCAAGCAAGGGAGAACTCCAGCTTTTCCAGCTGGTCGTCGGCGCTGGAGAAGCCCAGCATCACGACAAAGCGCCCCGGCTCCAGGACCCACTCACGCCCATCGTGGAAGCGGAGCAGGTCGGGCGTGATGGGCAGTTCCACCGTCTTTTCCTCGCCGGGGGCAAGGTCGACGCGGGCAAAGCCCTTGAGCTCCTTGACCGGGCGGGCGATGCGGGCGGCGACGTCGCGCAGATACATCTGCAGCACCGCTGTGCCGGGGACGTCGGAGACGTTCTTGACCTTGGCAGAGACGGTGAGGGCGCCGTCCCGCGCCATCTCGCCGCTGGAGAGAGCGGCCTCGGTCAGGCGGAAGGCGGAGTAGCTCAGGCCGTGGCCGAAGGGATAGAGCGGCGTGTTCGGCCCGTCGAGGTAGCGGGAGACGAACTTCTCGTCGCTGACGCCGTTCCAGGGGCGGCCGGTGTTCATGTGGTTGTAGTAGAGCGGGATCTGGCCCATGCTGCGCGGGAAGGTGACGGAGAGCTTGCCGCTGGGGTTGGCCTCGCCCGAAAGCAGGTCGGACAGCGCGTGCCCGGCCTCCGTGCCGGCGAACCAGGCGCAGAGCACGGCGTTTGCGTTCTTGTCGAACCAGTCGAGCAGCAGCGGACGGCCGCAGGTGACGACCGCGACGACGGGCTTGCCCACGGCGGCCACGGCGCGCGCCAGCTCCATCTGTATGGCGGGCACGCAGATCTCCTGGCGGCAGGAGGCCTCGCCGCTCATGGTCATGTCCTCGCCCACGGCCAGCACCACGACATCGCAGTCCTGCGCCAGCTTCACCGCGCGGTTGATGCCGCCGACGAGCTCCTCGTGGATGGTCGTCGCGGGCTCGCACAGCACGGCAAAGCCCTTTTCCTCCAGCCCCTCCTTCAGCGTCACGGTGCGCTCCGCGCGCTTGGAGAACTGCCAGGGGCCCAGCTGGTCGCGGCTGTCGGCGCAGGGGCCGACCAGCGCGATCTTGGCGCCCTTTCGCAGCGGCAGCGCGCCGTCGTTCTTGAGCAGCACGGCGCTCTCCTGCGCCAGGCGGCGGGCCACGGCAAGGTGCTCGGGCGCAAGGTAGGTCTTCTCCTCCTCGCCCTCGTGCATGTAGAGATAGGGGTCGTCCATGATGCCCAGGCGGAACTTGAGGGTCAGGATGCGGCGCACCGCGTCGTCGATGAGGGACTCGGGCACCTTGCCCTCCATGACGAGCTTGGGCAGTTCGCGGTTGAACAGGTCCGTCGCCATCTCGATGTCCAGGCCCGCGTTGGCGCAGCGCTCGGCGGCCTCGCGCTCGTCCGCGGCCAGGCCGTGGGCGATGACCTCGAACACGGCGGCGTAGTCGGAGACGATCACGCCCTCAAAGCCCAGCTCCTTGCGCAGCAGCTCCTGCAGCACATAGGGCGAAGCGGCGGAGGAGACGCCGTCCACCAGGTTGAAGGAGGGCATGACCGAGGCCGCGCCCGCGTCCACGCCGGCCTGGAAGGCGGGCAAATACACGTTGTGCAGCGTGGAGGGGGAGATCTCCACCGTATTGTAGTCGCGGCCGGCCTCCGCCGCGCCGTAGCCGACGAAGTGCTTCAGACACGCGGCCATGTGCTCGCCGTCGCCCAGGCCCTGCCCGCCCTCGCCGCCCTGGTAGCCCAGGACCTCGGCGCGCGCCATGCGGGAATCGAGATAGGGGTCCTCGCCCGCGCCCTCGGAGATGCGGCCCCAGCGCGGGTCGCGCGCGATGTCCAGCATGGGGGCGAAGGCCAGCATGATGCCGGCGCGCGTGGCCTCCTTGGCGGAGACCTCCGTGGCGCGCTGGACCAGGTCCGGGTCAAAGGAGCAGGACCAGGCCAGCGGGATGGGGAAGATGGTCTGGAAGCCGTGGATGACGTCCTGGCAGAAGATCAGCGGGATGCCCAGGCGGCTCTTCTCCACGGCGATGCGCTGCAGGTGCCGGGCCATGGCGGCGCTGTCCGGCATGTAGATGATGGAGCCGATCTTGCCCTCGGCGATGAGCCCTTCCAGGGGCGAGGTCTTGACGTCGCCGCCGATGGCGGTGGTGTCCGTGCCGGCGGACTGTACCATCTGGCCGATCTTTTCCTCCAGCGTCATGCGGGAGAGCAGTTCCTCAACACGGGTCTTGATTTCTTCCGGTGTTCTCATATGCTTCACTCCTTTTGCGCTCGACAAGGCATGAATTTCACGTTACAATAGTATCATACACGATGTAAGGGGGTTTGTACACATGGAAAAGCATCCGTTTCACTACGACATCGACGCCTGCGGGGACGTGGTCCACTTCGAGGACTTCATCGACGCCTCCTTCTATCTGATCGAGGGCGCGGCGCGCGCGCTGCTGATCGACACGGGCTGCGGCGGGGGCAATGTGCGGCGCCTGGCCTCGGCCTTTACCGACAAGCCGATCGACCTTGCCGTCACCCACGCCCACGGCGACCACGACGCCCACGCCGGCGAGTTCGAGCGCGTCTACATGCACCGGGCGGACATCGCGGCAAAGCGCGCGGCGCTGCCGGAGGAAAAGCGGGGCGAGACAGAGCGCTTCCTGCCGCTGGAGGATGGGGCGGTGATCGACCTTGGCGGCGGCGCGCTGGTGCGCGCGCTGCACATCCCCGGGCACACGCCGGGGTCCGTGGCCTTTGTGGACGAAGCGCACGAAGCGGTCTTCACGGGCGACGCCATCGGCTCGGGCGTGGGCGTGTGGCTGCAGCTGCCCGGCTGCGGCACGATCTCGGAATACAAGGCGGCGCTGCTGCACTTTGCCACCGAGCTCTACCCCTACCGGAACTACCGCTTCTTCGGCGGGCACTTCCGCCAGGCGGATCCGCCCTACAGCACGTCGCACAACCCCGTCTCCTACGAGATGGTGGAGGACATGGTGCGCCTGTGCGACGATCTGCTCTTTGGACGGGCAAAGAGCCAGCCCTATGAAGGGCGCGCCTTTGGCGAGGAAGCGCCGCGCATCGCCTGCGCGGGCACGGCGGCGATGGTCTACCTGCCCTCGCGCGTGCGCTGAGATTCCGCGCTGCGGCGGGCGCGGTACTCGCTGGGGGAGAGGCCCATGTGCTTGCGGAAGACCTTGGAGAAGTAGAGGCTGTTCTCAAAGCCGACGGAATTGGCCACGGCCGTGACGGAGAGCGCCGGCTCCAGCAATAGCGCGCAGGCGCGCCGCAGGCGGTAGTCGGTGAGGTACTCCTTGGGCGAGAGGCCGGTGGTCTGCTTAAAGACGGCGTAGAGGTGGGTGCGGTCGATGCCGACATAGGCGGCCACGTCCGTCACCGTCAGCGGCAGGGCGTAGTGGTGGGCGATGTAGGTCTCCGCCTTGCGCACGTACTGCTCGGCGGCGCTGCCGACGCGCTCGGGGTTCTCGCGGCGCATGAGCAGGGCCAGGGCGCCGTAGAGCGCGCCGGTCATGCGCACGGCGTGCAGGAACTCCGCGCCGCGCATCTCGTAGACGCGCTGTACCGCCGCGCGGAACTCGGGGCCGTTGCGCGGGTGGACGACGGGCGAGTCCGGGGTGAAGTCCGTGCACTGCAGTATGGGCAGGGCGTCGTTGCCGGCAAAGCCCACCCAGACGTACTCCCAGGGGTCGCTCTCGTCCGCGTAGTAGGTGATCTCCGTGTCCGGCAGCGCCAGAAAGGCGTCGCCGGCGCGCAGGGCGTAGCGGCGGCCGCGCGTCTCGTACACGCCGCGCCCGGAGACGACGTAGTGGATCAGGTAGTGGTTGCGCACGCCGGGGCCCCACTGGTAGCGCGGCGTGCACTTCTGGTGGCCGACGTTGTAGACGCTCAGCGCGGTCATCTCGCTCGGCGGCGATTTATAGGACTGTTTAAAGGCGCTCTCCATGGCGCGGCCTCCTCCCCTTTCGTGGCCTTGCCCCTATTGTACCACAGACGGCGCGGGAATCCAACATTTTTCCATGCGGCGCGCGTCATTCCTCTATTGCGCCCCGGCGCGGTTTGCCCTAAAGTTAAAGGAGAAGAGAAACGGGAAAACAGGACCGACAAAATCAAAAGGGGGACGAATCCATGCGTATACTGGTTCTGGGCGGCGCGGGCTACATCGGCTCGCACACGGTCTATGCGCTCCTTGGCGCCGGCCACGAGGTCGTGGTGGCGGACAACCTGCTCACCGGCTTCCGCCAGGCGGTGCACCCGCAGGCGAAGTTCTACCGGGGCGACATTCGCGACCTGTCCTTCCTGCTGGACCTCTTTGCCAAGGAGAAGGTGGACGTGGTGATCCACTTTGCCGCCTGCTCCCTGGTGGGGGAGAGCGTCAAGGATCCGCTGAAGTACTACGACAACAACCTCTACGGCACCAAGGTGCTGCTGGACGCCATGGTCAAAAGCGGCGTGGACAAGATCGTCTTCTCCTCCACCGCGGCGACCTACGGCGAGCCCCGGCGCGTGCCGATCCTGGAGAGCGATCCCACCGAGCCCACCAACCCCTACGGCGAGACGAAGCTCTCGATGGAGAAGATGTTCAAGTGGGTGGGGAAGGCGCACGGCCTGCGCTACGTCTCCCTGCGCTATTTCAACGCCTGCGGCGCGCACGAGAGCGGCGCCATCGGCGAGGCGCATGACCCCGAGTCGCACCTCATCCCGCTGATCCTGCAGGTGCCAAACGGCAAGCGGCCCTTCATCTCCATCTTCGGCGGCGACTACCCGACAAAGGACGGCACCTGCGTGCGCGACTACATCCACGTCATGGACCTGGCGCAGGCGCACATACTGGCGGCGCAGTACCTGATGGACGGCGGCGCCTCGGACATATTCAACCTGGGCAACGGCGTGGGCTTCACCGTCAAGGAGGTCATCGACGTGGCCCGCGCGGTGACCGGGCACCCGATCCCCGCGCACATGGAGGAGCGCCGCGCCGGCGACCCGGCTCAGCTCATCGCCTCCAGCGACAAGGCGCGCGCGGTGCTGCACTGGGATCCGCAGCACGCCGACCTGGAGGAGATCGTCGCCTCCGCCTGGAAGTGGCACCACAGCCATCCCAACGGCTACGAGGACTAAGGCGCAGAGCAAGCGGCCCCCGCAGGTTTTCCTGCGGGGGCCGCTTGTATATTGGGATGTTTTTTACGCGGAGGCGGGCAGATCGGGCTGGAGCACGGTCTTCCACTTGCCGCTGCGGTAGCGCAGCGTGATGAGCAGCGTGCGCAGGCACGGGTCCGCTACCAGCGCGATCCAAGCGCCCGTGAGCCCCCAGTGCAGCACATAGACCGCGAACAGCGCCACCAGAGGCCGCACCAGCATCACGGTGACGAAGATCACCTTGGCGGTGTACTTGGTGTCGCCCGCGCCGCGCAGGGCGCCGGTGAATATGAACTGCGAGG
>CALWKN010000119.1 GCA_944381265.1 uncultured Clostridia bacterium | reverse complement strand
CGAATCGAGAGCGGCATGCTCGTTCCGGGCGATCCGCTCCCTTCGGAGGCGCAGATGGCGCAGCTCTACGGCGTCTCCAACATCACGGCGCGGCGCGCGCTCAACGAGCTCAAGCGCCAGGGCTTGGCCGTGCGCGAGCGGGGCCGCGGCAGCTTTGTGGCAAATCCCTCCGCGGGCAAGCCTTCCTCGGAACAGATGGACCGCGTGATGCTGATCTTTCCCAAGGACAGCCACTACACCAAGGCCGCGGAGTTCATCGCAACGCTCTACACGCTTCTGGAGCGGCGCGGATACTACCTCGGCGTTCACTTTTCGGACGACAGCGAGGCGCGCGAGGGGGAGCTGCTCCGCCAGGCCCTCGCCGAGCAGGTCAAGGGCATCCTCCTGTATCCGGTTTCCTCGCTGGGAAACGTTCCTGCGCTGCTGCTGATCCGGGAGATGCGCCTGCCGCTGGTGCTGATCGACCGCGCGCACCTGGTGCCGGGCTTCCCGGTCGCCGTGAGCGACAATGTGTCCGGCGGGCGGATGCTGGCGGACTACCTGCTCTCCCGCGGATACGAGCAGATTCTCTTTGTGACAAACCTCCCGCTTTCCTGCGCGACCGGTACCATGGCTACGTCATGGCGCTGCTGCACTCGGGGCGCAGCGTGCGCGACACCTCGCTGCTCCTGCTGAAGAACGCGGAGCGGATGGACACCCCGGCGCACCAGAACCTGCTGGCCTATCTGCACAGCGCGCGGCGCCCGGTCGCCCTGATGTGCGCGACGGATCCGATCGCCGTGTCCCTCCTTCCCTTTTTGCAGGCAAACGGCCTGCGCGTGCCGGAGGACGTGGCGGTGACGGGGTTTGACAACCTGCAGCTTTCGGCGCGGACCTCTCCGGCGCTGACGACGGTGCAGCAGGACTTTTCCGCCCTGGCCCAGATCAGCGGCGAGCTCCTTTTGACCGCCATGGAGGGCGGCGGCGCGCCGGCGAAGCTCCGCCAGACGCCCGTGTCCCTCGTGGTGCGCGAGAGCACCCGGTGAACGACTTGCGATTTATATGCCGCACAGCCGGCATGTAAAATACAAAATGAGGAGGATTCTCAACATGAAAAAGGTACTGTCACTCGTGCTGGCGCTCCTGATGGTGCTGGCCCTGGCCGCCTGCTCCGCCCCGGCGGAGAGCACGCCTGCGGACGACGGCGGCGCGGCCGCCCAGACCCCGGCAGACGACGGCGGCGACGCGGCCGAAGAGCCCGCTGCCGAAGGCGAGCCCATCGAGATCTCCGTGCGCGGCCTGCCCAAGGAGACCGACACCGCGGGCAAGCAGATCATGGAAGCGCGCCTTGCGACCATGAAGGAGAAGTATCCGAACGTGACCGTCGAGGTCGTGGACTTCCCCTATGACGTCAACACCTTCCTGCCCAAGGCGGCTGCCGGCCAGCTGCCCACGCTCTACAACACCTACTTCACCGAGGCCAACAAGATCATCTCCCAGGGCTTCGCGCTGGACATCACGGACCTGATGAACGAGTGGGGCTACACCGACAAGGTCAACCCCGCCTATCTGGAGCTGATCTCCCGCGACGGCAAGATCTATGGCCTGCCCTCCAGCGGCTACGCGCTGGGCATGTGGTACAACGTGGAGATGTTCAAGGCCGCGGGCCTGGTCGATGAGAACGGCAACCCCACTTACCCCACCAACTCCACGGAAGTCGCCGAGATGGCGGTGAAGATCAAGGAGGCCACCGGCTACAAGGCCTACTTCTTCCCGACGCAGAACAACCAGGGCGGCTGGATGTTCACCCAGCTCGTCTGGTCCTTCGGCGGCGACATGGAACAGTACGACGAGGAGAACGACACCTACACCGCGATCTTCAACTCCCAGGAGGCGGTCGACGCGCTGCAGTGGCTCAAGGACATGCGCTGGAAGTACGACGTTGTGCAGGACAACATCCTCTGCGACGTGACCGAGGCGCATAAGCTCTTCGCTCTGGACCAGATCGCCATGGCGCAGATGGCCCAGGACCAGCTGAGCAACGCGGTCACCAACTACAACGGCGACATCACCCACTTCGGCATGGGCACCATCGTCCCCGGCGACAACGGCAAGGGCAAGGCCATCGGCCTGCTGGGCGGCACCTTTGAGGTCATCGCGCCCAACGCCACGGCGGAACAGGCCAACGCCTGCTTCCAGTGGATGGAGCTGGAAGGCATCACCCCGAACCTGACCGAGGAGACGCTGCAGTCCTTCGCGGACAACGCCATGGTGGACCAGGAGAACGGCAAGCTGGTCGGCGTGCTGGGCCTGCCCGCCTGGACGGATCCCGACTACATCAGCCAGCGCAAGGCCGCCATCGAGCCCTACGTCACCGTCGACCTTGAGCTCTACAAGCCCTACACCGACGCCTGCGAGAACGGCACCTACGAGCTGCACGCCGAGCCGCCGGTCTACTGCCAGGAGATGTACAAGATCCTCGACTCCTGCGTGCAGGCGGTCCTGACCGACGAAAACGCGGATCCG
>CALWKN010000118.1 GCA_944381265.1 uncultured Clostridia bacterium | reverse complement strand
AAGCCCCGGTGGATGTTCCTGAAGATCTCCACGGACGAGGGGATCTGCGGCTGGGGCGAGCCGGTCGTCGAGGGCCGCGCCCGCACGGTCGAGATGGCCATCAACGAGCTTCGCCCCGTGCTCATCGGCGCGGACCCCATGCGCATCGAGCACCTGTGGCAGACCATGTACTGCACCACGTTCTACCGGGGCGGCCCGATCCTCACCTCCTGCATCAGCGGCATCGAGCAGGCGCTGTGGGACATCAAGGGCAAGAAGCTCGGCGCGCCGGTGTACGAGCTGCTCGGCGGCCGCGTGCGTGACAAGGTGCGCACGTACAGCCACACCGGCGGCGACACGCCGGAAGAGGCGGCAAAGAACGCCAAGAAGCGCGTCGAGCAGGGCTTTGACGCCGTCAAGATCAGCCCGGACGCGCCGGTCAAGCACATCGACCACCTCTCTTACGTCGACGCGCTGGCCGAGAAGTTCTGCGCCATCCGCCAGGCCGTGGGCAAGAGCGTGGACATCGCCATCGACTTCCACGGCCGCATCCACGCCGGCATGGCCAGCCGCCTGATCGACGCCATCGCCCCCTACTACCCGATGTTCGTCGAGGAGCCGGTCTTGCCCGAGAACGTCGAGGTCATGGCCAGCATCGCCGCCAAGACCAGCGTGCCCATCGCCACCGGCGAGCGCCTCTTCACCAAGTGGGCCTTCCGCAACGTGCTCGAGGAGCACGCCGCGGTCGTCCTCCAGCCCGACACCTGCCACTGCGGCGGCATCTTCGAGGTGCGCAAGATCGCCTCCATGGCGGAGATGTACTACGCCTCCGTCGCGCCGCACAACCCCCTGGGCCCGATCTCCCTGGCCGCCTGCATCCAGGTGGACGCCTGCACGCCCAACTTCCTCATCCAGGAGCACCCCGGCATGGCCGAGGGCTGGGACCGCGGCGTCGGCTACCTCAAGAAGCCCTTTGAGATCGTCAATTCCTACATCGAACTGCCCACCGCGCCGGGCCTTGGCATCGAGGTAGACGAGGACTTCGTGCGCGAGAATTCCTACAGCGGCGACTGGGACACCCCGCGCCTGTTCTACGAGGACGGCTCCGTCGCCCAGTGGTAAAAGAGCGCCTGCAAGGGCGAACATGAGGAGGTGCGTATTTCCATGAAGCGCGTCATCACATTCGGCGAGATCATGCTCCGCCTCTCCCCGCCGGGCTTCCAGCGCTTTTCTCAGGCCCGCAGTCTGGACGTGGTCTTTGGCGGCGCGGAGTCCAACGCCTCGGTCTCCCTGGCAAATTACGGACTGGATTCCGCCTTTGTCACGCTCCTGCCCGCCAACCCCATAGGCGACGCGGCGGTAAACGAACTGCGCTCCTTTGGCGTGGACACGCGCGGCATCGTGCGCAAGGGCGACCGCATCGGCATCTACTTCTACGAAAAGGGCGTCTCCATGCGCCCTTCCAAGGTGGTCTACGACCGCAGGAACTCCGCCATCGCCCAGATCGCCCCCGGCGACATCGACTGGAAGGCGGTGTTTGCCGGCGCGGACTGGTTCCACTTCACCGGCATCACCCCGGCGCTGTCGGAAAGCGCGGCCCGGGAGACGCTGGCCGCCGTCCAGGCCGCCAAGGCCCAGGGCGTCGCCATCTCCTGCGACCTCAACTACCGCAAGAACCTCTGGAGCCGCGAGGAAGCCGGCCGCGTCATGGGCCAGATCGTGCCCTATGTGGACCTGCTCATCGCCAATGAAGAGGACGCCGCCGACGTCTTCGGCATCCGCGCCGCGGAGACCGACATCAACAGCGGCAAGCTCAGCGTCGAGGGCTACCGCTCCGTGGCGGGCCAGCTGGTGGAGCGCTTCGGCGCAAAGCTCGTGGCCATCACATTGCGCGAGAGCCTCTCCGCCTCGGACAACAACTGGTCCGGCCTGCTCTACGACGCGGCGGACGGGGAGATGTACGTCTCCAAGAAGTATTCCATCCGCCTGGTGGACCGCCTGGGCGGCGGCGACAGCTTCGGCTCCGGCCTGATCTACGCGCTGCTCTCCGGCTGCAGCCGCCAGGAGGCGGTGGAGTACGCCGCGGCGGCCTCGGCCCTGAAGCAGACCATCGAGGGCGACGTCAACCGCGTCAGCGTCTCGGAGGTCCGCTCCCTGATGGGCGGCAACGCCTCCGGCCGCGTGCAGCGATAAGGCGCCTGCCCCGCCAGAAGACCCGCAAAAAAGCGCGGGCGCAAGAAGGGGGAAACTTCCCTCCTTGCGCCTGCGTTTTTTTCGTTTACGTTTCGCGCAGCGTAAAGCGCCAGGCGCAGGCGCAGGTCTCATCCCGCACGTCCGGGTAGCAGCTCAGGCATTCGCAGTGGATGCGCTCGTCGATCTCGGCGGCAAAGCCGGCGTATTCCACCAGGCCGACGCGCCTGCAGGGGTGCAGCGGCATGTGCTTGCGCGTGCGGGCGCTCTGCACGCGGCAGTCCGTCACGCGGTAGACCAGCGCCCCGTCCTGCCGGAGCACCTCGTCGCAGTTGAGCTGCCCGTAAAAGCGCAGGCGCAGTGCCCGCTCCAGCCCCTCCAGCCCCGGGCGCTCCGGAAGATTCAGCAGTGCCTTGATGCGCCGCGCCTCGATGCGCGTGTAGCGCCGCCAGGCCGCTTCGTCCAGGTCCATGGCCGCGTCCATGCCAAAGCGCGCCTCCGCCGCCTGGAACCAGACGCCGTCCAGCGCCAGCCAGTTCTTGGCGTAGGCGCCGATGAGTTCCTCCAACTGCGCGCGGCTCAAGTCCCGGAGCGGACTTTCCCGCCTGTTTTCTTCCGCCATCGTTCTTCTCCTCCTTTCAGTAGTCGAACTGGCCGTTGCCGAGGAACTCGCGGATCATGGCCTCGCGCGGCACGAAGGACTCGGCAAGCGGCGGCAGCGCCGCAAGCGCTCGCATGAGGTCGGCAACCGGCGCGCGCTCCGCCTCGGCAAGGGACTTTAGGTCCGTCTCCAGCAGCGGGCGGTAGGCCGCCAATTCGTAGGGGCAGAAGGTGTCCACCTCGTGCGTGGCGCGCTTTTTGTGCGGCATGATGTAGAGCGCCTCCCCCCGCTCGACGCTGGCAAAGAGGCGCAGCGTCTCCCGCACGCCGCGGCTGCGGTAGAGGCGGTCGCGGATCATGCGGCGGCAAAGGCGGATCTTGGCGGGGTGCAGCAGCTCGCCGCCTCCGGACAGGCGCGTGCGCACGCTGACGTAGAGGCGGGCGCTGCGCGCATCCGGTATGCGCGCCACGGCCGGGTTGAGGGCGTGGATGCCCTCGACGATGACCAGGTCCCCCGGCCGGCGCCGCAGGACCGCGCCGCTGTAGACGCGCTGCGAGGTGGCAAAGTCGTAGCGCGGCAGGGAGACGGGCCTGCAGGCGATGATGTCGGCGAGCTGGGCGCTGAGGAGCTCGGCGTCCACGCGCGCCGGGGACTCCAGGTCGATCTCCCCGGCGGCGACGCGGCGCTGCTGCTCCTCGTCAAAGGGGTGGAAGTAGTTGTCCATGGACAGCGTGTGCGTCTCGCACCCCCAGGCGTCCAGGCGCTGCTCGAGCTTGAGGGCGGTGGTGGTCTTGCCGCTGCCCGAGGGGCCGGAGAGGAGGATCAGGGGGTGTTCTTCCCGGTTTTCGTAGATGTCGCGGGCAAGGCGCGTCAGCACCGCCTCGTAGTCCGCGTCGGCGCGGGAGACAAAGCCCGCCGGATCGGCCGCAAGGCCGCGGGCGATCTCGTCCAGAGGGAGAATGCGCATGGGGTTCACCTGCTTTCTGAGCGTGGGCCGCGCCGCGAAAAAATTGTGGGAAATGCTGGAAACAAGCGGGGCGGCGGGTTTATACTGGTAGACGAAAGAGTTTTTTGAAAGGGGGGCCGCGCATGCCCTTTACGCACACGTTTCTCGTCCCCGAAATTTACCTGGATTTTCGCTGCAAGGGCGGGGCCTGCCGCGCCTCCTGCTGCGAAAACTGGGACATCGCCGTCAGCCAGGACGAATACTTCCGGCTGCTGGGCATGGACTGCCCGCCGGAGATCCGCCGCCGGCTGGACTGCGCCTTTTGCGCGCCCCGGGAGATCAGCCCGGAGCGCTTCCGGCTCCTGGCGCCGCGCTTTGACGGCGACTGCCCGCTGCGGGCGGAGGACGGGCTCTGCGCGCTGCAGCTGCGCTGCGGCGAGGCGGCGCTGCCCGCGGTCTGCCGCCTCTACCCGCGCGCCGTGCACACCGAGTTCGCCTACGAGTGCGCCTGCTCCAACAGCTGCGAGGCGGTGGTGGAACAGCTGCTGGCGCGGGAAGCGCCGCTCACCTTTTGCAACGCGGAGCTGACGTTCCCCGAAGCGCCGCCGCCGGGACGGCACTTACGCCGCCCGCGCGGCAAGTACAGCGCGGTGCGCCAGCTCTGCGGCGAGATACTGCAAAAGCGCGCCCTGCCCCTGCCCGAGCGCCTGCTGCGCGTGGGCGAGGCGCTGCGCGTGCTGGAACCGCTGCTGGACGCGCCGGCGGGGGATTTCGGCGCGGCGGTGGAGCGCCTGGCGCTGTGCGACGCGCCGCTGCCGCCCGTGGCCATGGACGCATCGGCGGGCTTTGCCTCCGCGCGCGCCCTGCTGGAAACGCTTGCCGCGGACAAATGCAGCCTCGCCCCGCGCTGGCAGGCGGCGGCTCCGCATCTGCCAAACGCCGCGGCCTTTTTCCGCGAGCGGCGGGCCTTTGCCGCGCGCTTCCCCACCTGGGAGCGCGATTTGGAGCAGCTGCTGGTGCACCACCTGTTCTACGACCGCTTCCCCTTTTCCGACTGGCACGAGCGCTTCCAGGACGAGTTTGCCGCGCTGTGCGCGCTCTACGGCCTGCTGCGGCTGCTGCTCACGGGCTACACGGCGGAAGTGCCGACGCGCGAGGGCTTTGCCGACGCCGCGGCCGCGGCCTTCCGCCTGGTGGAGCACACGCGCTTTGACCACAACGCCGCCGTGCTGCTGCGGCGGCAGGGCGGCGCTTTCCCGGGGAATCTGCTGGCGCTCTAGGCGAGATGGCGGGACAGGAAGCCGCAGACCACGTCCAGCGTCTTGGGCGCCCAGAAGGCGGGGCCGCCGTGGTCCGCGCCCTCCAGGCGGTAGAGCGTGGCGCTCTTGCCCGCCTTGCGCAAGGCCTCGTAGAGCAGCAGGCTCTGGTGGAAGGGCACGAGGCGGTCCTTGGTGCCGTGGAGGATGAGCACGGGCGGCAGCGGCTCCTTACCGATGTAGCGCATGGGCACGGTGGGGGCGACCTTGTCCGGATTCTTCAGCACGTCATAGCCGCCGATGAGCCGCCCCTCCGGGCTGTCCGGGGAGATGTGGTCCTGGGTCGAGGGCCGCTCGCACATGCGGGAGATGTCGGTGGGGCCGTAGTAGTCCACGATGCAGCGCACGCCGCAGGGGTACTCGCCGTAGAGCGGCGTGTCAAGCTCCGGGCGCTCCGGCGTAAAGCCGGCCATGACCGCGGTGTGGCCGCCGGAGCTGTCGCCCATCAGCGCCACGCGCGATGCGTCTATGGCAAAGCGCGCCGCCTCCTTTCGCAGGAAGCGTATGGCGGTCTTGGCGTCCTGCACCTGGGCCGGGAAGGGGCGGAGCGTCGAGGGGCGGTACTGCACGATGGCCACGACAAAGCCGCGCGCGGCGATGCGCTCCAGCTGCGCCATGTAGCGGTGGATCTCCTGTTCCATCCAGGCAGAGCCCTGCACATAGACCACCAGAGGATAGCGCGCGTCCGCCGCCGCGCCCATGACGACGGGCGTAAAGATCTGCAGGCACAGCGTGCGGCCGTCGCGCTCGGCGTAGGGCACATCCAGGGAAAGCTCCACGCCGCAGGCGGAGCGGTCCAGCGCCAGCGCGCGCACGCCCGGCGCCGTCTCCTGGCTCTCGGGGAAGTCCGCATAGGACTGCGGGGCAAAGGGAACGATGGCCATGGTCCTTCCTCCTGTTCTCGTCTTAGGGGTTGGGGCAGTCCAGCAGCGCCCAGACGCTCTGCGGGATCTGCTCGTAGTACTTGGCGTGGCCGATGTCGTTGGGGTGCCAGGGGTCCGCGGTCCAGCCGGCGGGGTAGTGGCCGCTCTTCCCCTCCTCCAGGCCGTCCAGCCATTGCAGCACGGGCACGTCCCAAAGGTCCATCTCGTCGCGCACGCGGTGCAGATACCGGCTCTCCTCCATCGTGTAGTCGTCGTTGGGATAGACGCCGCCGACGATGGGGAAGATGCCGGCACCCTGCAGCGCCTCGACGATCTTTTTGAGGTTGCTCAGGTAGATGCCGCAGGGCACGGCCGGGTCCTTGGCGCCGGGCAGCCCCTCGTTGGAGAGGCCCAGGCCGACGAAGCAGACCGCCGGGCGGTGGGCGATGACGTCGCGCTCCAGGCGAAGGAGAATGTCGGCGGTGGTCTGGCCGCCGATGGCGCAGTTGAAGCTCGTCCAGCCGTTGCGGGCAAGGCGCTGGGCGGCAAGGGCTGCCCAGCCTTTTCCGGGCGTTGCGCCGCAGCCCTCACAGACGCTGGAGCCGATGAATATGGCGGTGCGGCCGCGGGTAGGATCAATGGCCTGCATGAAAGGCTCTCCCCCTTTTTTCATGTTTCTGTTTTTATTATACCATGTCTTGCCCGGGCGGTCCTGTTAAAATCGCGGAAGGAAGCGGATTTTCCGGTTGCGCCCGGGGGCAAAAGGTGGTATAATGGCTAAGCGTGTGAACGACACACTCCGCGCTTCGGGTCCTTGTGACGGCGGCAGACGCCGGAGAAATACGCCCGAAAAAAACGCGCGCGGAGGCGGAACAACAAGGAGGTAAGACACATGGCAGTTATTTCCATGAAGCAGCTGCTGGAGGCCGGCGTTCACTTTGGCCACCAGACCCGCCGCTGGAACCCCAAGATGGCTCCCTACATCTTCACCGAGCGCAACGGCATCTACATCATCGACCTGCAGAAGACCGTCCGCAAGATCGACGAGGCCTATATGTTCGTGCGCGACCTGGCGCTGGAGGGCAAGACCATCCTCTTTGTGGGCACCAAGAAGCAGGCGCAGGAGTCCGTGGAGCAGGAGGCCAAGCGCTGCGGCATGTACTACGTCAACAAGCGCTGGCTGGGCGGCATGCTGACCAACTTCCGCACCATCAAGACCCGTATCGCCCGCCTCAACGCCATCGACAAGATGGAGGCCGAGGGCCAGTTCGAGGTCCTGCCCAAGAAGGAAGTCGCCAAGCTCACCCTGGAGCGCGAGAAGCTCGAGAACAACCTGGGCGGCATCCGCGAGATGAAGAATCTCCCCGGCGCGCTGTTCGTCGTCGACCCGCGCAAGGAGCGCATCGCCGTGCAGGAAGCCCGCGCGCTGCACATCCCGATCGTGGCCATCGTCGACACCAACTGCGACCCCGATGAGATCGACTACGTCATCCCCGGCAACGACGACGCCATCCGCGCCGTGAAGCTGATCGCCGGCAAGATGGCCGACGCCGTGCTCGAGGGCCATCAGGGCGAGCAGAGCGAGGAAGCCGCGCCCGCGGCCGAGGCGCCCGCCGCCGAATAAAAGCAACCTGGAGGGGGGCCGGCATGCGACCTCCCTTTTATCAAGAAGTCAGGAGGATGAGAAAATGGCAATCACTGCTGCACAGGTCAAGGAGCTGCGCGAGGCCACCGGCGTTGGCATGATGGAGTGCAAGAAGGCTCTGACCGAGACCAACGGCGACATGGAAAAGGCGATGGAGTGGCTCCGCAAGAAGGGCATCGCTTCCGCCGAGAAGAAGGCCGGCCGCGTGGCCGCCGAGGGCGTCGTCGAGGCTTACATCCACATGGGCGGCAAGATCGGCGTCATGGTCGAGGTCAACTGCGAGACGGACTTTGTGGCCAAGACCCCGGAGTTCCACGCCTTTGTGCGCGACATCGCCATGCACATCGCCGCGGCCAACCCCGCTTACCTCAACCGCGAGGAGGTTCCCGCCGAGATCCTGGACAAGGAGCGCGAGATCCTGCGCGCCCAGGCGCTGAACGAGGGCAAGCCCGAGAAGATCGTCGACCGCATGGTCGAGGGCCGCGTCGAGAAGTTCTACAAGGAGAACTGCCTGGTCGACCAGCCCTTTGTCAAGGATCCGGACAAGACCATCGCCCAGTACGTCACCGAGCGCGTGCAGATGACCGGCGAGAACATCAAGATCCGCCGCTTCGTCCGCTACGAGATGGGCGAGGGCCTGGAGAAGCGCCACGACAACTTCGCCGAGGAAGTCGCCGCGCAGACCAAGAAGGCGTAAACAACACAGCATGGAAGGGAGGAGCGCAAGGGATCTCGCGTTCCTCCTTTTTCGCAGCGGAAAGGAGCCGTCAGCATGAAACCGATCTATAAGCGCGTACTGATCAAGCTCTCTGGCGAGGCCCTGGGCGAAAACGGCAAGGGCTTCAGCGCCGAGACCATCGAAAAGGTCGCCGGCGAGGTCGTGAACCTGGCCGTAAGCGGCATGGAGGTCGCCCTGGTCATCGGCGGCGGCAACATCTGGCGCGGCCGCGAGGGCGCCATGACCAAGATGGACCGCGCCACCGCCGACTACATGGGGATGCTGGCCACCGTCCTCAACGCCCTTGCCATGCAGGACGCCATCGAGCGCATAGGCGTCGGGCGCGCCCCCGACGGCGGCGACGTGCAGTGCCGCGTACAGACCGCCATCGAGATGCGCCAGATCGCCGAGCCCTACATCCGCCGCCGCGCCGTGCGCCATTTGGAAAAGGGCCGCATCGTCATCTTCGCCTGCGGCACCGGCAGCCCCTTCTTCACCACCGACACCACCGCCGCTCTGCGCGCCGCCGAGATCGGCGCCGAGGCCCTGCTCCTGGCCAAGAACACCGACTACATCTACACCGCCGATCCCCGCAAGGACCCCGACGCCAAGCCCATCGAGGAGATCGGCTATGTCGAGGTCATCGATCGGGGCCTCACCGTCATGGACAACTCCGCCCTGACGCTGTGCATGGACAACCACATCCCGATCCTGGTCTTCGGCCTCAAGGGCGAGAACAACATCATGCGCGTGGCCTGCGGCGAGAAGATCGGCACCGTCGTCCACTGATACCTACGCCCCGTGCCGCCTGCGGCGGCCCGGGGTTCCGGCCGGCTTATTGGGCCTGCGGCCCAAACGCACGGCCTCCAGGGGCTTCGCCCCCTCCGGCGCGCCCCGTGCCGCTGACGCAGCCCCGGGGTTCCGGCCGGCGTACTTGGGCCTGCGGCCCAAACGCACGGCCTCCAGGGGCTAACGCCCCCTTCGGCGCGCCCCGTGCTGCTGACGCGGCCCGGGGTTCCGGACCTAGCAAGCCTTCGGCTTGTACGGTCCTTCAGGGGTTTCGCCCCCTCCGGCGCGCCTCGTCCCCCGTTTTCTAGGGGACGGGGCGTTTTTTTGCGCACCCTCTTGACAAAGGGAGCGTGTTCGCCTATACTTAGTATTACTAAATAGTGATGCAAAGGAGGAGAGGGATTGGAGGATAAGTTCGTGCGCCAGTTCAAGAAGGGCGCGCTGGAGATGATCCTGCTGCGGCTGATCGCGCGGGGCGAGACCTACGGCTACGCGCTGCTGGAGGCGCTCAACCGCGGCGGGGCGCAGGTGCTGGGCTACGCGCGGGAGGGCACGGTCTATCCGATCCTCTACCGCCTGGAGGCGGCGGGCCTGATCCGCAGCCGCCTGGGCGAGGGGGGCGCGCGCAAATACTATGCCCTGACGCGGGAAGGCGAGGAGGCGCTGCGGGCGCGCGTGGCGTTCTGGCGCGAATACGCCGCCTGCGTCGAGGCGTTCTTAGGCGAAGAAGGAGGAGAAAATACGTGAAGGAGCAATACATCGCCCGCGTGCTGCGGGCCCTGCCGCGCGCCCGCCGCGCCGCGGTGCGTCGGGACCTGGAGGAGATCTTTGCCGAGGCGCAGAGGCGCGGGGAGACGGAAATGCAGGTGGCGGAGCGGCTCGGCCCGCCGGAGGTCTTTGCCCGCGGGGCCGCGCCCGGCAAGCAGGGGAAGGGCGTTCTTGTGGGGCTTGTGCTCTGCGCGGCGGCCGCCGTGGGCGCCTTGGGCGCGTCGACCCTGGCCGCGGGGCTGCGCAGCCGCTTCCCGGCGGACGCCATCGGCGGCGCGGAGGGCATGACGGATCTTCGCGTCGAGGGCTTCGACGCCCTGCCG
>CALWKN010000117.1 GCA_944381265.1 uncultured Clostridia bacterium | reverse complement strand
TTGCTCTGGGTGACGTAGAGGTAGCCGTCGCGTATGCGCACGCCGTTGGGGTGCTCCATGCCGCAGGCGACGGTCTTCCAGGAGCGGATGCCGGTGTCGTCGGCGGTGATCTTGAGCAAACGGCCGGTGAAGTCCGTCTCCTTCCGGCCCAGCCAGCCGGGGTTGTCGCAGAGGTAGAGGTTCCAGTCGTCGTCAAAGGCGATGCCCATGGTGCGCGCAAGGCCGTGCGCGGGGTTGACCGGCACGTCGAACCACTTGCGCACGTTGCCCTGCTTGTCGATCCTGACCACGCAGCCGGGCAGGCTGTCGTCGGCGAAGTTCGGGCAGGAGAGCACCAGGTCGCCGTTCCAGTCGACGGCCATGCCGTCCGGCGTGCAGATGTAGTCGGGCAGGATCTTGAAGAGCTTGGACTGCTGCATATGTTCTTCCCCCTGTTTTTCGTTTATTTGCGGAACTCGATCACGGTCTTTAAGTCCGTCTTCTTCTGCTCCACCAGGTCAAAGGCCGTGCCGATCTCATTCAGCGGCAGCACCAGGGAGATGAAGTCCCGCGGCACGAGCTCGCCCGTGCGGATCATCTCCATCACCTGCGCGTGCTGCGCCGCCTCCTCCTTCTTCTCCGGGAACTGCACAAAGGTGAGGCTCCAGTTGTAGGGGGCGGGCGCCCAGCTCAGGTTCATCTCCAGCTTGGGCGAGATGCCGTAGGAGCAGATCTTGCCGTGGTCGTCTATCATCTCCATGGCCTCATTGAGCAGGGCGTTGACGCCCACGGCGTCCACCACGGACTGCACGCCCTGCGGGAAGCGCTCGCGCACGAAGGAGACCACGTCGTCCTTGCTGGAGTTGACGGCGTAGTCGGCGCCAAAGCGGCGGGCGCGCTCGGCCTTTTCCTCCGTGATGTCCACGGAGACGACCGTGCAGCCCATGTGCTTTAGGAACTTGACAAAGCACAGGCCCACGGGGCCGGCGCCGTAGACCACCACCGTCTCCCCCGCCTCGATGTGGAAGCGCGGGATGCTGGAGAGCACCTCGCGGAAGGTGACGATCATCGTGGCGTCCACCGGGTCCATGTCCGGCGGCAGCAGGGACTGGGCGTAGGCGCTGTCCGGCGGGGTGAGGCCGTCCTCCAGCATGGCCTTTAAGTCCCAGACCACCGCGTACTCGCAGTAGGCGCCCCAGCCGGAGGAGTAGCCCGCCAGGTCCCCCTCGACAAAGGGCAGCAGCACGAGATCCCCCTCGCGCAGGCAGCGCGCCTTTTCGCCCCGCTGCACCACGCGGCCCACGCCCTCGTGCCCCAGCAGCGTCGGGTAGCGGTCAAAGAGCTTGAACGTGTGGTGAATGATCTTGGAGTCCGTGCCGTTGCACACGCCGCAGGCCTCCATGCGCACCAGCGCCTGGTAGGGCGCGGGCTCCGGCATGGGCAGCGTCACCAGCGCAGCGCCGCCTTCGCGCAGCGCGGCATAGCCCAACATTGTCATCGATTTTACCCCCTTATGCTTTGTCTGTCCTTGTTCTGTGTCTTTTGTCTTGGATATTTTGCCTTTACAACTAGAGTATACGGGGTTTCCCGCGCCGCGTCAATAGGGGAGGCGCGCATTCTTGCCAGCGCAGGCGCGGCGGTGTATACTTAAGGTGGATGTTTTTCGGGAATAAAGGAGGGGATGCGCCGTGTTTCGCGCCATACCGGAGAGCGATACCTGGACGGAGATCGATCCCGTGCAGGAGGGCTTTTCCGGGGACGAGAAGTTCCACGTCTGCGGCCCGGGCGGGGAGTGCCTGCTGCGCCTGAGCCCGGCGGAGAAAAAGGAGCGCCGCCTGCGCGAATTCGAGGCCCTGCGCGCGCTGGAGCCGCTGCGCCTGAACCTCCCCCGCGCGCTGGCGTTCGGGCCCTGCGAGGGCGGCGTCTACACGCTGCTGAGCTGGGTGGAAGGTCGTCCCGCCGCAGAGCTCCTGCCCGGCCTGTCCCTGGAGCAGCAGCGCGCCGTCGGACGACAGGCGGGCGGCATACTGCGCGCGCTGCACAGCGTGCCCGCGCCCCTTGCGCCCGACTGGGCGGAGCGCTACGGCGGCAAATTGGCGCGCCGGGCCGCGGCCTACCGCGCCTGCCCGGTGCACACGATGGAGCACGACGAGTTCGCCGCCTTCGCCCTGGGCAATGCGGCGCTGCTCTCCGGCCGCCCCTCCTGCTTCCAGCACGGCGACTATTCCGTGGCCAACATGGTGCTGGACGCCGAGCTGCATCTCGGGGTCATCGACTTTGACCGCATGGACTACGGCGACCCCTGGGAGGAGTTCAGCCGCCTGCCCTGGAGCGTCGACTGTTCCCCCGCCTTCAGCCGCGCCCTGCTGCGCGCCTACTTCGGCGGCGAGCCGCCCAGGGCGTTCTGGCCGCTGCTCGCGCTGTACCTGGCGGTGAACCAGATCTCTTCGCTCCCCTGGGCCCTGGCGCAGGACGAGGAGCAGGTGGAGATCCTCAAAGCGCAGGGCCGACAGGTGCGCGCCTGGTACGCGGGGCCCTACGGACTTTCCCGCCCCGTCTGGTACGTCCAGGACGAGGCGGAGGAAAACTCTCGCATCAAGAGGTGAACACAGCTATGAGACTTGGCATTTCCCATGTTCTTCCGCACGAGACGCCAGAGCAGTGGGCCCGCGACCTGCGCGCCCTCGGCCTCTCCGCCGCCGTCTTCCCGCTGGACTATACCGCAAAGGACGCGCAGATCGCCGCCTATGCCGACGCCGCGCGCCAAAACGGCGTCTGCATCGCCGAGGTCGGCGCCTGGAGCAACCCCGTCTCCGAGTCCCCACAGGAGCGCCAGGCCGCGCTGAAAAAGTGCAAAGGCCAGCTGCGCCTGGCGGAGGAGCTGGGCGCGCGCTGCTGCGTCAACATCGCCGGCGCCTTCGGCGGCGCGCGCTGGGACGGCTTCCATCCGGCCAACTACACGCAGGAGGCCTATGAGGCCACCGTGCGCTCCATACAGGAGATCATCGACAGCGTCCATCCCAAGAACACCTTCTACTGCATGGAAGCCATGCAGTGGATGATCCCCGATACGCCGCAGCAGTACCTGGACCTCCTGCGCGACGTGGACCGCGAGGCCTTCGCCGTGCACATCGACATCACCAACTGGGTCTACACGCCGCGCGCCAACCTCTGCTCCCGCGCCTTCATCGACGAGGCCTTCGACCTGCTCGGGCCCCTGGTCAAGAGCTGCCACCTGAAGGACTCCAGGCTGCACGAGGGCGTGACCTGCCATCTGGAGGAGGTGCCCGTGGGCCTGGGCGGGCTGGACATCGGCCGCTACATCGAGCGCGCCGAGGCCCTTTCGCCGGACATGACCATGATCATCGAGCACCTGCGCTCGGACGAGGAGTACCGCGCCGCCATCGCGCGCGTGCAGGACATCGCCCGCGCGGCCGGCGTCGCGATCCGGTGAGGACCGCCGCGATCTCCATAAAAAAATCGAAACGCAGAAATCTACGTCTTGCCGCAAGGAGGGAAATACCGTGATCCGCCTGGGAATTTGCACATCCATCGACAACGCTCCCGTCATGCGGGAGATCGGCTATGACTACCTGGAGCTGAACATGACGCAGGTCGCGCAGATGCGGGAAGAGGATTTCGCCGCCCTGCGCGCCCGGGCCGCTGCCGCGCCGCTGCCGGTGGAGGCCATGAACAGCATGATCCCCGCCGAATACCCGCTGTGCGGCCCGGAGGGCACGGGCGAGCGCGTGCGCGCCTATCTCTCCACGGCCTTTGCCCGCGCCCAGGCGCTGGGCGTGCAGGTGGTGGTCTTTGGCTCCGGCGGCGCGCGCCGCCTGCCCGAGGGCATGGCGCTGGCGCGGGGCTACGACTATCTTGCGCGATACCTGTCCCTTGCCGGGACGATGGCGCGGGACTTCGGCCTTGCCATCGCCATAGAGCCCCTGCGCGCCCAGGAGTGCAACCTGCTGCACCACGTGGCCGAGGCG
>CALWKN010000116.1 GCA_944381265.1 uncultured Clostridia bacterium | reverse complement strand
TACCACTCCAGGATCTGTTCTTTAGAGTACTTGCTCTCCAGCTCAATGGCCAGGTACGCCTCCTGCAGCTTGCGCTTGTAGCTCTGCTCGGTGGACAAAAGCGTGGTCTTGATCAGCTGCTGGGTGATGGTGGAGCCGCCCTGCGTGCTCTCGTTCTGCAGGTTGGAGACGAAGGCGCCGATGATGCGCTTAATGTCGATGCCGTTGTGGGTGAAGAAGCGCGCGTCCTCCACCGCCACAAAGGCGTAGACGAGCTGCTGCGGGATCTCCTCGTAATAGGCCCAGACGCGGTTCTCCGTGCCCTTGTAGGCGGTGATGAGGTCGCCGTTGCAGTCGTAGATGAAGGAGGTCAGGCTCTGTGTCTCGATCTTGTCCACGTCCAGGTCCGGCGTGGTCTCGTAATACCCCTTGGCAACGCCCATCAGCGCGCCGCCGACGCCTACGCAGAACACCAGCACCACGACAAGCAGTATGCACACCGTGTGCAAAAGCACGGAGAGCACGAAGTTCGGCTGCTTGTCGCGTATCTTAAAGAGGGAGAAGCGGCGGCGCTTCGGCGCTTTTGCCGGGGCGGGCTGCGGGGTTTCGGGGTTTTTTCGTCTCTGCATGAAGGTTCCTCCTGCAATGCGCATATAGATGAATGGATTCGCGGGCGCGGGCCGGTTTTCCTGCCCGCCCATGGAAAAAAGGAGGGGATGTTTTACGCGGCGGCGGAAGAGAGCGCTGGCGCTCGCCCTGGCGCTTTTGCTGGCGCTCCTGCTGGCGGCGGCGCTGCTGGAGCGGAACCTAAAACCGATCCTGCTCTCCACCGCCGCCTCGCGCGTGCGCGCCATCGCCCTGGACGCGGTAAATACCGCCGTCTCGCAGAGCCTTGGCGCCGTGACTTACGAGGACCTTGTCCACATACAGTGCGACGCGGAGGGCAATGTGACGCTGCTTCAGGCCGACACCGTGAACATGAGCCGCCTTTCCACCGCCACGGCGCTCACCGCGCAGCAGTACATCGCCGACATCGCCGAGCAGTCCATCCGCATCTCCATAGGCTCGGCCTTCGGCAGCCCGCTGCTGGCCGGGCGCGGGCCGGAAGTGGTGGTAAAGGTCGTGCCCGTGGGCTCGGTCAGCTCCGAGTTTGTCACCGAGTTTCGCGCCGCCGGCATCAACCAGACGCGCCACCGGGTCTATGTGCGCCTGCGCGCCGCTATGCGCATCGTCATCCCCATGGGCGCCGAGGAGGTCGAGGTCCTCTCCCAGGTGCCCGTGGCCGAGACCGTGATCGTCGGGCGCGTGCCGCAGTCCTATGTCAACGTCGATTCCCGCGAGGATATGCTCAACCTCCTGCCCGATATGTCCGGGACGTGAGAATTAACCTGGCCATTACCTAAAACGAGCGCCGCGGAGCCGCTGTTTCCCTTTACGGCGGGGGAAACTCTGTGGTATAATGACGGGTAAGCATTTTTACGAGGATTCTCGGGAGGGATTTTACGATGTCCGGACATTCCAAGTGGCATAACATCCAGATGAAAAAGGGCAAGACGGACGCCGCCCGCGGCAAGATCTTCACCAAGATCGGCCGCGAGATCGCCATCGCCGTCAAGGCCGGCGGACCGGATCCGGCGCTCAACGCCAAACTCCGCGACGTCATCGCCAAGGCGAAATACAACAACATGCCCAACGACAACATCAACCGCTCCATCAAGAAGGCCGCCGGCGAGGGCCAGGGCGAGAACTACAAGGAGATCACCTACGAGGGCTACGGCCCGGCCGGCACCGCCATCATCGTGGACTGCATCACCGACAACCTCAACCGCACCGCCTCCGACGTGCGCCACTGCTTTGAAAAGCACGGCGGGTCCCTGGGCGCCACCGGGTGCGTGGCCTGGATGTTCGACCGCAAGGGCCTGATCGTGCTGGAGGGCGAGGACCTGGACGAGGACGAGGTGATGATGGACGCCGTCGACGCCGGCGCCAACGACGTGAGCTTCGACGACGGCTACGCCGAGATCGAGACCGACCCCAATGAGGTGGACGCGGTGCGCGGCAAGCTCGAGGGCAAGTACACGATCGCCTCTGCCGAGGCCACGCTCGTGCCCCAGAACACCACCGACCCCGAGGGCGAGGACCTGGAGCGCCTGCAGAAGATCCTGGATATGCTTAACGACTTGGACGACGTCTCCGAGGTCTACCACAACGCCAACCTGCCCGAGGAGGAAGAGGAGGAGTAAGCGCCTCCCCTTAAAACACGAAAAGAGAACGGCTGCCGCCTTGCGGTGTCGCTCTCTTTTTTTGCCTGACGCACGGGCGCGCGGCGCAGAGGGGGGTGCGGGGGGGCGGAGCCCCCCGCCCCCCGGTCGCCCTCCGTGCACAAGCTCTGCTTGTGCGCGGAGGGCGGGCTGTCGGCGAAGCCGAATGGGGAAGGGCGACGGGGAAAACCGAATCGCAGGAAGCTGCGCAGGGCCCCACCCTTCAGCTGCGCGTTTTGTTCCGCACGGCAGCGCCGTCCAGCCCGCGTTTCGGCGCGGGAAAGCTTGGCCCCCGTCCCCCCGGGCCAGCGGGCCAGTGCTCCGCCGCCCGCCCGCCAGCGGCCGTTCACGAACGGAGAAAAATACGGGGGGTGCGGGGGGCGG
>CALWKN010000115.1 GCA_944381265.1 uncultured Clostridia bacterium | reverse complement strand
GGGCTACGACTATCTTGCGCGATACCTGTCCCTTGCCGGGACGATGGCGCGGGACTTCGGCCTTGCCATCGCCATAGAGCCCCTGCGCGCCCAGGAGTGCAACCTGCTGCACCACGTGGCCGAGGCGCAGTACCTCGCTTCGCGCGTCAGTCTCCCTAACGTCGGCGCGCTGGCCGACCTCTACCACATGATGGCGGGCGGCGAGGACTGCGCGGCCGTGGAGCGCGGCGTGCTCCACGCCCACATCGCCGAGCGGGACGCCCGCGCTTACCCCGCCCCGGGCGACGGGTCCGAGGACGCCTACGCCGCCTTCTTCCGCGCGCTGCACGCCTTCGGCTACAGCGGCCGCGTCAGCGTCGAGGGGAACTGCCGGGACTTTGCCGCCGACGCCCGCGCCGCCTATGCCGTGCTAAGCGCCCTGCGCTGAGCTCCCCGGCAAAATTTCCACAAAATAGAGAAAGGAAGCGACACTTCATGAACTTCCATCTGGATGAGATCCTCAACCGTCGCGGCACCGACTGTTCCAAGTGGGACACCACGCCCGAGGGCGTGCTGCCCATGTGGGTGGCGGACATGGACTTTCCCTGCGCCCCCGCCATCGTCGAAGCCATGCGCCGCCGCCTCGAGCACCCGGTCTTTGGCTACACCCGCATCAGCGACGCGGACAAGCAGGCCGTCGTCGACTACTACTGCCGCCACCACAGCGTCCACGTTCGCCCGGAGGATCTGCTCTTTACGCCGGGCGTGGTGGACTCCCTGCTCCTTGCCGTGCACGCGCTGACGAAGCCCGGCGACAAGGTGCTCATACAGTCCCCGGTCTACGGCCCCTTCTCCGGCGTCATCCGCCGCGCCGGGCGCCAGATCGTGGAAAATCCGCTGGTGGAGACGCCCTCCGGCCGCTGCGAGATGGATCTGGAGGATCTGGACGCGCGCCTGAAAGAGTGCCGGCTCATGCTGCTCTGCTCGCCGCACAACCCCTGCGGCCGCGTCTGGGAGCGGCAGACGCTGCAGGCGGTGCTGGACCTGTGCAAGAAGCACAACGTCCCCCTCGTCGCCGACGAGATCCACTGCGACTTCGTCTTCGACGGCCGCCGCCACGTCTCCGCCCTGACGCTGGAGGGCGCGGACACCGGCGTTGCCGTGGCCGTTTCCGCCACAAAGACGTTCAACATCGCCGGTCTTAAGCACTCCACGATGCTCGTGCCGGACGAAGCCCTGCGCAAGGCGCTGTCCGACAAGGCGGACGAGATCGGCATGTCCGGCGGCAACCTGCTGGCCGTCATCGCCACCACCGCCGCCTACACCGAGGGCGACGCGTGGCTGGAGGCGGTAAAGTCCGCCGTCGTGGCCAACCGCGACTACGCCGTCGAGGAGCTGCGCAAGGCGGGCGTTAGGATCTACCCCAATGAAGGCACCTACCTGCTGTGGCTCGACCTGCGCTACCTTGGGCTGTCCAGCGCGGAGTTGGAGGCGCGCTTTGTCGAGCAGGCGAAGGTGCGTTTGAATGCCGGCACGGACTACGGCTCCCGCGGCGACGGCTTCCTGCGCCTCAACCTGGCCGCGCCAAGGGCGCTGATCGAGGAGGGCGTGCAGCGCATGGTCCGCTACCTCAAGACGCTTTCCTGAGCCCATGCGGGTCGTGTTTCTTGACACGGAGTATGATCCGCAGACGCTGCGCCTCCTGCAGCTTTCCTACATCGTCGTGGACGGCCGGACGCGCTTTGCCCGCAACTTCTACTTCCGGGCAAGCGACGTGTCCTCGCGCGTGAAGGCGCTGACCGGCCTTGCGCCCGATTTCCTGTGCCGCGCCGGCACGGAGCCGGACCGCGTGCGAAAGGAGGTGCTGGCCGACTTTGCCGATTCCACGCTCGCCGCGCACCACCTCAACCGCGACAAGCGCGTGCTCGTCCATGCCTTCGGGCCCCTGCCCAACCGCCACGGCCTGTGCACGATGTACCGCTTTGCCCGCGTGCTGCGCCTGCCGGGCGGCCGCTCCTACAAGTTCCCCAGCCTGGCCGAGCTCTGCGCGCACTACGCCGTCTCCCCCGCCGCCATCGCCGCGGCGGCGGAGGCGGACTTTGGCGCCGGTTCCGCCCCGCATGACGCGCGCTTTGACGCCGAGGCCGTGCTGCTCTGCACCCGCGCGGCCGTGGAGCGCGGCGACCTGCGCGACCTCTTTTCCTGAACCGAGACGTAAGGAGGCTTTTCCCCATGGAGACGCTTTGGAAGGTGGAGACCCACGCCCACACCGCGCCCATCAGCCCCTGCGGCCGCCTTGTGCCGGAGCAGCTGGCAGAGCAGGTGCGCATGGCCGGGTACGACGCCCTCTTTGTCACTGACCACTACACGCCGGAGTTCTTCGCCCTCCATACCGGCGGAGACGACTACCGCTTTCAGCTCGAGCGGTATTTTGCCGGTTACCGCGCCGCCCGCGCGGCGGGCGAGGCCTGCGGCCTGCGCGTCTTCCCCGGCCTGGAGGTGCGCCTCTTTGACGGGCCGGAGGACTACCTCGTCTTCGGCGTCTCGCCGGAGGAGCTGGCGGAGCTGCCCTGCCTTGCCTTCCTCTCCCTGGAGGAATTGCACGCCGCCGTGCGCTCTGTGCCGGACGGCCTGCTCGTCCAGGCCCACCCCTTCCGCGACTACCTCACCTGTCAGGACGCCCGCTGCCTGGACGGCATCGAGGTGTGCAACGCCAACCCCCGCCACGACAGTCACAACGACAGGGCCCTTGCCTATGCGCAGGCGCAGGATCTCCTGATGACGGCGGGATCCGACGTGCACCAGGTAGGCGACGCGGGCGGGGCCGCGATGTACTGCCCGCCCTTTGCCTCCGTCCGGGAATTCTCCCGCCTGCTGCGCGGCGGACAGGCCGCCTGGCGCAGCGAGCGCTGATCTTCTCCCCGTACCCGACCGACATTGCACTTTCAGAAGGGAAGGGTGATCCATGCTGGACCTCTACGACGTCCTTGTCGTCGGCGGCGGATTTTCCGGCGCCATCGCCGCCATCGCCGCGGCCCGCCGCGGCGCGCGCACGCTGCTCGTCGAGCAGTACGGCTTCCTCGGCGGCATGCTCACCGCCGCCGGTGTCGGCCCGATGATGACCTTCCACGCCGGGGACACGCTGCTCATCCGCGGCATCCCCGACGAGGTGATCCAGCGCCTGCAGAAAAAAGGCCTCTCGCCCGGCCACATCTTCGACACCACCGGCTACACCTACACCGTCACCCCCTTTGACGCCGAGGGCTTGAAGACCGAGCTGGAAGAGATGGCGCTGGAGGCCGGCGTCGAACTGCTCTACCACGTCATGCTGGCCGATGTGAAGACCGAAGACGGGAACATCGCCTCCGTGCAGCTCTGCGGCAAGGCCGGGCTCTTCTCCGTCCGCGCCAGGGTCTACATCGACGCCACGGGCGACGCCGACCTCTCGGCCCGCGCCGGCGTGCCCTTCCACGTCGGCAGCCCGCAGACCGGCACGCCCCAGGCCATGACCATGATGCTGCGCGTCAACAACGTGGACGTCGAGCGCACCCGCGCCTACATCCGCGCGCACGACGAGGAATTCCCCCGCCTGGAGCACGACACGCACAAGGTGGACCGCGCCTGCCGCCTCTCCATCGGCGGCTTCACCCGCACCACGGAGCGCGCCGTGGCCGAAGGGGCGCTGCACTTCTCCCGCCGCGACGTGCTCTTCTTCGAGACGAACAACCCGGGGGAGATCATCATCAACACCTCGCATCTGGAGGGCTTTGACAACCTCGACCCGCGCTCGCTCACCCGCGCCGAGATCGAGGGCCGCCGCCAGGCCAACGAGCTCTTCCACATGTTCCGCCGCTACATCCCCGGCTTTGAACGCGCGCAGCTGCTCTACACCGGCCCCTTTGTCGGCGTGCGCAGCTCGCGCCAGATCGTGGGGCTCTACACGCTCTCGGACGAGGACGTCTACGCCTGCCGTGCCTTCCCGGACGCCGTCGCCTTCTCCGCCTACCCCATCGACGTGCACGAGGCCGGCAACCAGGGCCAGAACGACGCCTCCCGCCGCTTTGCCAGCCACGCGGAGGAAAACCGCTACTACTGGGGCCGGATCCGCTCCCTGCCCTACCGCTGCCTTATCAACGCGAAGGTCGGCAACCTCCTCACCGTGGGCCGCTGCACCTCCGTCTCCTACCGCGCCCAAGGGGCCTTCCGCACCGCGCCCATCGTCGGGGCCATCGGCCAGGCCGGCGGGCTCGCCGCCGCCCTGAGCGCCGAAGCGGGGATCGCCCCGCGCGACCTCCGCCCGGAGGACTTGCGCGCCGCGCTGCAGAAAGAGGGCTTCTTCTTCCCCGATGACTCGCTCCTTGCGTAAAGACAAGGTCCCGCCGCCGCTTGTTTGCGGCAGCGGGGCCTTTTTTGCGCCGCTTACAGCAGCAGGTCCCAGAAATTCTCCAGATTTTCGCTCGTGCGCTGCAGGAGCGACGCCGCCTTCTCCAGCGTCAGCTCCCTCTCGTCAAAGCAGAGCGTCAGCGCCAGCGCCGGATAGACCTCCGCGCCGCGGCGGCCGCGCCGCACCGCTTCCTCCACCGCCGGCACCACAAAGCAGGTGCCGCAGCCCGCACGCCGCCCCGCCGTCACGCCGTAGGCGCTCAGGTCCGCGATGTTGGGCAGTTCCCGCCCGCTCATGCCGCGCAGCGACTCGTCCTCCAGCGGCTCCAGCACCCCGGCGGGCGCGGCCCGCAGCGCCGCAAAGCGCACCATCGCCGCCAGCGTCACGCCCGTGCGCGCCGCGATCTCCTGGCAGAGCGTCATGTCCACGCGCCGCGTCAGGCTCGCCGGGCGCGGTTCCGGCAGGGCGTCCTCTTCCGGCTCCGCCGCCGCTTCTTCCTGCGGCGCATCGTCTTCCGGCGCCGTTTCTTCCTCCGGCGCCGTCTCTTCCTGCGGCTCGGCTTCCTCCTGCGGCGCGTCGTCTTCCGCCGCTGCCTCTTCCGGTTCCGCCGCTTCCTGCGGCGCTTCGGGGACTTCCTCCGGCGTAGACGCGTCCTCTTCCGGGGCGTCGGCCGCGTCCTCTTCCGGGACGTCGGCCGCTTCCTCGGGGAGCTCATCCGCCGGGGCGCCCGGCGCCATCTCCACGGGGAGCGCCGGGATCTCCGCTTCCTCGGCGGGCTCCTCCTCGTCAGTGGGCTCCTCCTCCAGGGCGGGTTCCGGCTCCGAGCCGGGTTCCAATTCCTGGGCGGGCTCCGGATCGGGCTCCTCCGCCGGGGGCGCGGCGGGCTCCGGGTCCGCGCCGGGGGCGACGCGCGGCTTGTTCTCGTCGAGGAACTGCATGCGCCCGGCCCGCAGCGCGGAGTCCGGCGAGGGCGAGGAGAGCATGCCCACGTCCG
>CALWKN010000114.1 GCA_944381265.1 uncultured Clostridia bacterium | reverse complement strand
TAGTTAGAATTCTAATAAATGGAGGCGGTCATGTGGACGAAAAAAAGCTCATGGAGAAATTCGATGGCTTGAACCGCAAAATGCGTCGGTACTTTGACAGCTATTTTGCCAATACTCCCCTGACCAGCATTCAGGGGCTTACGCTGCATTATATCTTCGTCGAGTCCGAGCACAGGAACGTGTACCCAAGGGACTTGGAGAAATTCCTCGAAATCAAGGCTTCCTCCGTCAACAGCCTGATCAACAATCTGGAGCGAAACGGCTATCTGCGCCGCGAAAGCATCTCCGAGGATGCGCGCTACAAGCGCCTGGTGCTGACAGACAAGGCCTGCGCCGTCAAGGAGGAGATCATGCAGAAGGTCACGACGTATATGCAAAGCATGTTTGTGGGCATCGCGGAAGAAGACCTGGCGGTTTTTGAGCGCGTGATCCTCCAAATGTCAAAAAACACAAGCCAATAGGCGATGTGTTTTGTGCCCATATAGTTAGAATTCTAAGTATGAGAAATGAGAGAGTCACCATGCAAACCAACGCGCTCAAAGCGAACCCACTCGGCAGCGAAAAGGTCGGCGTTCTGCTGCGGAAATACGCCATTCCCAGCATCATTTCGCTGATCATCAACTCGTTGTATAACATCGTCGACCAGATCTTTATCGGGCACGGCGTCGGCTATCTCGGCAACGGCGCGACCAACATCGTCGCGCCCATCGCCACCATCGCCATCGCCCTTTCCGGGTTGTTGGGGGATGGTCTGGCAGCCATGTACAGCCTCAGTTTGGGGCGCAAAGAGCCGAAACAGGCGGCGCAGGCAGTCGGCAATATGGTCGTTGTTGCCAGTATCGTAGGGATTGCCTTCAGCGCGTTTTCGCTCCTTTGCATCGAGCCGCTGTGCCGCTTGTTTGGGGCTACGGACAATATCCTGCCGTATGCCCTGCGCTATGGCCGGATCATCGCGATCGGATTCCCCTTTGTGATCCTCGGCACGGCGGTCAACTCGGTGATACGCGCCGACGGGAGTCCGCGCTATGCCATGTTTGCCATGATGATCGGCGCGGTTCTGAACACCATCCTCGACCCGATCCTGATCATGGGCCTTCACTGGAGCATCGAAGGCGCCGCGATCGCGACGATCTTCAGCCAGTTCGTGGGGCTGTGCTGGAATGTCGCCTATCTGTTCCGCTTCAAGAATATCCGGCTGTCGAAAGACAGCTTTGTTCCCAGAGCCTCGACGACCCTGCGGATCATGAGCCTTGGCTTTGCAAGCTGCTTTAACAACCTGTCCGCTACGCTCATCGCCGCGATCTCCAACAATCTGCTGGCAAGCTACGGCGCGCGGTCTCCCTATGGCCCGGATATTCCCGTGACCACCTTTGGCCTTTGTCTCAAGGTCAGCATGATCATCTTTTCTGTGGCGATCGGCATCGCCAGCGGCAGTCAGCCGATCATTGGCTACAATTACGGCGCGAGGCTCAACGAGCGGGTGTGGGAGACCTATCTGAAGGCCTGCAAATACGCGACCATTGTCGCCGTCATCGCCTTTATTGCCTTTGAGGGGTTTCCGCTGTTTTTCCTGCGGCTGTTTGGCACAGAGTCGCCGCTTTATGAGGAGTTTGGCGTGAAGTGCTTTCGGATCTATCTGCTGTTCACCTTTTTGAATGGCGTGCAGGCATGCGCCGGCGTCTTTTTCCAGGCGATCGGGAAGCCGGTCAAGGCGGCGATCACCTCGATATCGAAACAGCTTCTGTTTATCCTTCCCGCCATGTTGATCATGACGCGGTTGGTCGGCGTCGAGGGCGTGCTCTGGTCCGGTCCGATCGCGGACGCGCTGGCTTTTCTCCTGGCGTGCATCTTTTCTGCCGGTGAGCTGAGAAAGCTAAAGCAGCCGACGTGCGCAAAATAGAGATGCAGCTTTCGGCGCATGTTCTGCCCCATAGAAGGGGCACAAGGAATGTCCCTGCGTGAGATCGCGCCCACCGTCCGGTTCTCCCGGACGGCGGGCGGTTTCTCTTTCCCCGCACAGCGTCGAGGGAAAAAATCCCCCTGCCCGCGGGCGCCGCGCGCCGGGGGGCAGGGGGGACATGGTCAGACGGCGCGGAGGAAGAGCGCGCCGACGCCGGCCAGGACGAGGAGAACGAGCAGACAGACCGGCAGGAAGACGAGGAAGGCGGAGACGAGCATGGCGGCCAGGTCGCCGCGCTCCAGCTCACCGGAGATGTCCTCCGGCTCGCGCGCGGCGCGGGGGTCGTACTCTTCCCCGGGGGCGCACCCCTCGCAGGGGCCGCGCCCATCTCCAGGGAGGTCGGGCTTTGCGCCGCGCTTGCGGCCGCGCTTTGCCGCCAAGTGGTCGAGCGCCCGCTCCACGCGCTTCTTGTAGAGCATGCGGCAGCCCCCTTTACGCCTTGTCGCCCTTTTCGCCGGTGCGCTTCAGCTTGTGGTGGCAGGCGACGAAGTGGTTGGGGGCGATCTCCTCCCACTCCGGCACCACGTGCTTGCAGATGTCGGTGCAGTAGGCGCAGCGGGTGTGGAACTTGCAGCCCTTGGGCGGGTTGACGGGGCTGGGGATGTCGCCCTCCAGCACCTGGAGCTCTCGCTTTTCCTCGCTCTCGGTGGTGGGGATGGCGCCCAGCAGCGCCTCGGTGTAGGGGTGGACGGGGTTGTCGAAGATCTCCTGGGAGTCAGCCAGTTCCACCATGGTGCCCAGGTACATCACGCCGATGCGGTCGGAGATGTACTTGACCACGCTCAGATCGTGGGTGATGAAGAGGTAGGTGAGGTTCTCCTGCTCCTTCAGGTCCTGCAGCAGGTTGATGATCTGGGCCTGAATGGAGACGTCCAGGGCGGAGACGGCCTCGTCGCAGACGACGAACTTCGGGTGCGTGGCCAGGGCGCGGGCGATGCCGATGCGCTGGCGCTGGCCGCCGGAGAACTGGTGCGGGAAGCGGTGCAGGAAGTAGGGGGCCAGGCCGCACTTGTCCATGACCTCCAGCACGAGCTGCTGCATGCGCTCGTCCTTGCGCTTGATGATGCCGTGGGCCAGCATGCCCTCGCTGATGATCTGGCCGACGCTCATGCGCGGGTTGAGCGAGGAATACGGGTCCTGGAAGATGAGCTGCATATCGCGGCGCAGGCGGCGCATCTCGTTGTAGGTGAGGCGCGCCAGGTCTATGCCGCTGTCGCGGTAGGCCTCGTACTTCTGGAACTCGGCGTTGTCGGCGTAGGTCTTGCGCATCCCGTCGATCTCGGCGTGCACCTTTGCCAGCGCCGCGCGCTGCTGGGCGATGTCGCTGTCGATCTGCGAAAGCGCGGCCTTGGCCTTGGCCGTCTTTTCCGGGTTCTTGCCGGAGAACTCCAGGTCTGCCACATCCACGCCGGCGCTCTGGCGCTTCTGCTCCAGCAAGCTCAGGCCCTTGGCCAGCTCATAGGCGCGCTCGTAGATCTCCTGGACGGGCTTTAAGTCCGGCGCGATCAGGAAGCCGCCGATGATCTTGACGATGTTGAGCAGCGCGTCCTCGGCCAGCTTCTTCGCCTGGTCGAGCTCCGCGTGCTTGGCGTATTGCGCCTCCTCGGAGAGGGCAGCGTACTGCTTTTCCAATTCGTCGCGCTTCTTCTCCAGCTCGTGCAGCTTTTCGCGCAGCTTTGGCAGGCTGCGGATGGTGTCCAGCACATAGCGCGGCGCCAGGTCGTCCAGCGACATGCCGTAATACATGGTGCGGCCGTAGGTCTGGTGATAGAGCTGCAGGATCGTGCGCCCCAGCGTGGACTTGCCGCAGCCGGACTCGCCCACCAGGCCGAATGTCTCGCCCTTGTAGATGTCCAGGGAGATGCCGTCGTTGGCCTTGACGGAGCCGCCGCCCTTGATGGGGAAGTACTGCTTGAGGTTGTCGATGCGGAGCAGAACCTCTTTCTTGTCAGTCATGTCTGTCCTCCTTCCTCGGGTGGAAGCAGCGGATCTGCTGTTCGGGGCTGACGTGGATCAGCTCCGGCTCTTCCTGGCGGCAGCGGTCGGTGGCGTACTTGCAGCGGGGCGCGAACTTGCAGCCCTTGGGCAGGTCGAGCGGGTGCGGCACGGCGCCGGGAATGGCCTCCAGGCGGTCTTTGGTGGAGGTGTTCAAGCGGGGAATGGAGGCCAGCAGCCCCTCGGTGTAGGGGTGGGAGTAGGCGCCGCCGTGGAAGATCGTCCGCGCCGGGGCAAGCTCCACCACCTGGCCGCAGTACATCACGGCCACGTCGTCGGCCATCTGGTTGATGACGCCAAGGTCGTGTGTGATGAAGAGCACGGCGGTGCCGTTCTTCTCCTTCAGCTCGTTCATCAGGCGCAGGATCTGCGCCTGTATGGTGACGTCCAAAGCGGTGGTCGGCTCATCGGCGATGAGGATCTTCGGCTTGCAGGCCAGGGCCATGGCGATCATCACGCGCTGGCGCATGCCGCCGGAGAGCTGGTGCGGGTACTGCTTGGCCACGACCTCCGGGTTGGGGATCTTGACGTCCGACAGCAGGGTGACCGCCTGCTTCTTGGCCTCGGCCTTGCTCATGCCCTGGTGGATGCGCAGCGGCTCGCTCAGCTGCCTTTCCACGGTGAATACGGGGTTGAGGCTCGTCATCGGCTCCTGGAAGATGACGGAGATCTCGTTGCCGCGGATCTTGTACATCTCGCTCATGGGGAGCTTGGTCAGCTCCCGGCCCTCAAAGTAGATCTCGCCGCCGTCGATGTAGCCGTTGTTGTCCAATAGCCGCAGTATGCTCATGGCCGAGACGCTCTTACCCGAGCCGCTCTCGCCCACGACGCCCAGCACCTTGCCCGCGTCCACGGAATAGCTCACCCCGTTTACGGCCTTGACGGTGCCGCGCTTGGTGCGAAAGAAGGTCCTCAGGTCCTTCAGTTCCAATAATGCCATGGGTCAGCCCTCCTTAGCGTTCAGCGGACTTGGGGTCGAAGGCGTCCCGCAGGGCGTCGCCGACCAGGTTGATGCAGATGGTACAGATGCCGAAGATCGCCGCCGGGAAGACCCAGCGCCACCAGTACTGCTGGATGACCACGGAGTTGTTGGCGCCGGTGAGCATATTGCCCCAGGTCGGCGTGGGCGGCGAGATGCCAAAGCCCAGGTAGCTCAGCGTGGACTCGGTGAGCATGCAGGTGGCAAAGTCCAGCGTGGCGGTGACCAGGATCATGCTAAGGACGTTGGGGAGTATGTGGCGGAAGACGATGGAGCTCTCCCGCACGCCCATGGCCTTGGCGGCGGTGACGTACTCCTGCTCTCTCTGGGAGAAGATCTGCGCGCGCACCAGGCGGCAGGTGCTGGGCCAGCTCAAGACACCCAGGACCACCATGATGAGGTACATCCTCTGCTCCACCGATATGCGCGTGCCGATGATGGCGGACAGTATCATGGCAAAGGGCAGGAAGGGCAGGCCGGAGACGACCTCGGCAATGCGCATGACCGCCATGTCCAGCCAGCCGCCAAAGTAGCCGGAAAGGCCGCCCAGCAGCACGCCGATGACGAGGGAGATGACGACGGACACCGCGCCGACGGTCATGGTCACGCGGCCGCCGTTTGCGATGCGGTTGAGTATGTCGCGGCCGAACTCGTCCGTGCCCAGCAGGTAGCCGCGCAGGCCCCAGGTCTCCGTCTCCCCGGTGGCGGTCACGGCGTAGTTCTGGTAGAAACCGGCGTAGACGTCGATGATGTCGCCCTCTTCCACCGCCGTGGGCACGACGCCCTGGTCGTGCGTGTTGTCGCCCCAGGAGACGACGTCGCCGTTCTCCAGCAGCGCGGTGTAGTGGTAGAGACCGCCGTAGAGCTGCACGGGCTGCGCCTCCATGGCGGGCACGCTGTTCTCCTCGTGGCCGGCGCTGCCCCAGACGGTGACGTTGCCGTCCTCGTCCACGGCCGCGCAGGTGGTGCCCGTGGCGGCGATGTCCACAATGCCGCCGGCCGCGGCGTTCTCCGGCACGGCGCTGATGGCGTTGTCGCCCTTAAGGCCGGTGTAGGCCACCGTGCCGTCGTCCAGCAGCGCGATGTAGCTGTAGGTGGTCAGCGCCACCTTCTTGATGTGGCCCTGGTAGGCGCGGCGCACGTCCAGGTCGCACATATTCATATTGCCCCAAAGATAGAGCTCACCGTCCGCAGTGAGCGCGGCGGAGAACTGGAACCCGGCCTCGATCTGCACGATGTCCAGCTTGTCCCCGCGGCGCATGGCGCGGGAGATCTCGTTGGGCAGGCGATCCTGTCCAAGGCGCGTGTTGCCCCAGACGTAGACGCCGCCGTTCTCGTCCAGCGCCACGATGTGGTCATAGCCGGCGGCCACGTCCACGATCTTGGCCTGCTGCACCTCTTCCGGGATGTCGGCAAGGTCGATGGTGTCGGTGATGCGCGTGTAGCCCCAGGTGTAGACCTTGCCCTCGTCCGAGACGCCGACGGCGAACGTCGTCCCCGGGGCGATGGCGGCCACATGGCCCTTGAGCTCGTCCGGCAGACGCATCATGTCCATGGTCGGCGGGACATTGGACTGCGTGTTGTCCTGGTAGCCCAGGTCCAGCTGGAACATCTGCGGCGCGATGAGCACGAAGAGGAAGATCGCAAGGAATAGGATCAGCCCCGTCATGCCCAGCTTGTTGTGCAGGAAGTTGCGCAGCACCAGGCGGCCCGGGCTCTGCAGCTGCTCCTCCTCCAGGAAGCTGCGCTCCTTGTTCCTGTTCCCAAACAGGCGGGAAAGCAGGCTGAAGCGATGCTTTTTGCCGTTGTTTGCCATTGTTTTCCCTCCCTTACTTGTCCACGCGCACGCGCGGATCGACCAGGCCGTAGCTCAGGTCCATGATCAGCGCGCCCACCAGACTCACCACGCAGTAGAACATCTGACAGGCCAGCGCCAGCTCATAGTCGCTGTTGCGCAGGGCCTGGTAGTAGAGCTGCCCCATGCCGTTGAGCGTAAATGTCGTTTCCACGATGACCGAGCCGGAAAAGATGCTGAGGAACCAGCTGATGATGACCGTGATCACCGGCAGCAGCGCGTTTCTCCAGGCGTGGGAGTAGATGACGACCTTTTCCCGCAGGCCCTTGGCTCGGGCGGTGCGGATGTAGTCCATGCTCAAAGCGTCGATCATGGCCGAGCGCACATAGCGCGTCATGCCGCCCAGGGAGGCAAACGTCATCACCAGCACCGGCAGCGTCAGGTAGTAGCAGGTGTCCAGGAACGCGCGCAGGCCTGTAAAGGCAGAGCCCGGCGTCTCCATGCCGCTGACCGGGAACCATCGCAGCACCACCGCGAACAGCCAGATGAACAGCAGCGCCACGATGTATATGGGGATGGAGTAGCCGACGATGGTGAAGACCTGCACCGCTTTATCCACCAGCCCTCGCTTGTGCACCGCGCAGTAGATGCCAAGCGGGATCGTGACGCCGAGGGACAAAATGGTGACGAAGATGTTGATGAGCACCGTGTTCTTCATGCGCACGGGGATGACCTGGCTCACGTCCTGCTTGAAGAACGAGGAGTAGCCAAAATCCCCCTGCAGCATGCCGGAAAACTCGCCCGTCTGCTTTTCCGGCATCAGGCCCATCCAGCGGGCGTAGCGCACGAGGATCGGGTCGTTCAGACCCAGCTGCTCGCGCAGGTCGTTGTAGCGCTTCTCGTACTCCTCCGGCCGCAGCGTGTTTTTCACCGACTCCAGCTGGTTGCGCGCCGGGTCGCTGGGGATCAGGTTGTAGAGCAAATACATGAGGATGGAGACCAGAAAAAACACAACGACCATGTAGACGATGCGCTTCAGTATGTATTTCTTCATCGCGTGTATTCCCCTCCTTACGTTGAGATTTTGTATATTCTATTGGAATCGTCCCCGCAAAGAGGGGAGAAATATATTCATATGTGATTAAAACGTTTCCCCAAAACTAGGGAAAAACGGCGGGGCGGAACCTCCGCCCTGCCGTTGCAAGTTGGGCCTTCCCTGCGGCCGGAATTACTCCGCAGCCGTCTCCGCGTTCTCGATGGAGGCGTAGAGTATGGCCTGAGAGAAATCCCAGTAAGAGCTCTGCTCATAGCCCTGCAGCCAATCCGCGAACACGGTGTAGTAGATGTTGGAGTAGAGCGGCACGTCGGGCAGCAGCTCGTTCCAGCGGTCCATGAACTTCTGCCACATGTCGAGGTAGGCGGCGTCGTCGCCGGCCTCAACGCCGAAGACCATGTCCCAGGCCAGCTGCGCCAGCTGGTCGTCCAGGATGAAGTTGTTGTTGTAGGTGCCCATGTAGGCCGGGTCCTCAGAGTAGTAGTAGGACTGGTCGTACATCTGGGTGAAGCCCGTGGCCAGGTTGAACATGCCGTAGGTCGGCACGCCGTAACGCTCGTCCACGGTGGCGTCGCGGTACATGTAGTTGAGCATGTCGGCAAAGCTCATCACCGTCATCTCGATCTCCATGCCGGCAGCCGCCGTCTGCTCGCCGTTGGCCAGCATGACCGCCAGCAGCTCGGAGACGGGGTTGTCCTCGGAGGAGGCCCACATGATGTGCAGAGGCATCAGGATGCGGCCGTCGTCCAGGGTGACGTTGAGCGCGTAGTCGCCCGCTTCCTCGGCGGTGACTTCCTTATAGCGCAGGCCGGTGCCGGAGTAGGGGGTGCCGTCCGCGTTCAGCGTCCAGC
>CALWKN010000113.1 GCA_944381265.1 uncultured Clostridia bacterium | reverse complement strand
GCTGCTGCTGGCGGGCGCGGTTTCGGCGCTGCGGCTGCGTTTCCGCCTGCGCGATGCGAGGGAAGTAGAGACGGGCATATACGAACTGGCCGGCCTGCCGACGGCCTTCGTCTACGGCATCGCGCGCCCGCGCATCTACCTGCCCGCAAACCTTGGTGAAACAGAGCGCGCGCTGATACTGGCGCACGAACGGGCGCACATCCGCGGCTTTGACCCGGCGCTGCGGCTGCTGGGCTGGCTGGCGCTCTGCCTGCACTGGTTCAACCCACTGGTCTGGCTGTCCTACGCCCTCAGCGAGCGCGACATGGAGGCCGCCTGTGACGAGCGCGTGCTGCGCGCCCTCGGCCCGGCGGTCAAGCGCGACTACGCGGCGGCGCTGCTGCACCTGGCCTCCGGACGACGATTCAGCCTGTCCGTGCCGCCCGCCTTCGGCGAGAGCGGCGTCAAGGGCCGCATACGCGGCGTGCTGCGCTGGAAGAAGCCGGCGCTGTGGCTGACGCTGGCCCTGGCGCTGGGGGTCGCGGCGCTCGTCCTCTCGCTGTCGCTGACAAAGCCGCAAAAGACGGCGGAGCTGTATGTGGACGGCGCGCTCTACCGCGACACGGGCCGAACCGTTTCCGCGCTGCCGGAGGGCGCGCAGGAAGCGGGCCTTTTGACCAATCTGCTGCACGATGCGGCGGAGTCCCCGGACCAGGAGGGCCAGGCGACCAATCTGGAGGAAAAATACGCCGGCTGTCCGATCTACCTGGGCGACGGGGAAGCCTATGTGCAGGACTATGGCGGCTTCTACCTGGTGTTCGAGGAAACGGAGGACCTGGCGGGCCTGCCGGCGCGCATCGCCCGGGCGCAGGAACTTGCGCAGGTAGAGCTGCTGTGGCGCAGCGAGGAGCTGGCGGTGTTTGCCAGCGGCGACCGGGTGGGCGCGTGCAGCCTGCCGGAGATGGACGAAGGGACGTTCGCGCCGTATCCGCAATCGGGCGAGGTGGTGGACCTGCGCCTTGCGGGCGTTGACGTGCTCGTCTGCGGCGACGGCGATCTGGTGCGCGTCGAGCGCGAGGACGAAAACGGCCTGGCCGCCAAGGAATGGGACGCGGGGGTCGAAGGGCCGACGGTGTTCATACTGCCCGCGGCGTCGGGCACGGCGGCCTACCGCTTCTACGACGAGGCGGGCGAGCGGCAGGAACTGCGCCTGACGGTGCAGGCGTCCCTGGTGCGCGCGGCGGCGGCGCGGGAAAACGGCGCCGAGCGGGAGCTGACGCTCTCCTCCGACGCGCAGGAGTTCCTGGCGCGCGTCTACGAAGACGCTCTGCGCCGCTCCGCCGCCTGGGAGGGCCTGCCGGAAGCGCAGATCGGCGACGGCCTGCGCCTTGCGCTGGCGGACGGCGAGACGGCCTACATCTACCTGTACAACGGCGCGACGCCGGTGCTGCAGTGCGGCAGCCCGGGCCTGTACACGCTCATGGACGCGGCGGATTACGCGCTGTGCGAGGCCCTGATGCGGGGCGAAGCCGACCCGCGCGTGTTTGCCGGGGAGAGGCTGTACCACGGGCAGGCAGAGGAACGGCTCGGGCTGCTGCCGGACGACGCGGCGGCGCTGGCGGAAACGATCGCCGAAACGGCGGCGCAGGCGCAGGAGCCGGGGCGGGATGTGGCGGACGTGCCCACGGCCTACCGCCTGCAGGGCTGCCGCTTCTCCGGCGCCGAAGAAGCGCTCTACGTCTACGCGGAAGGGAGCGCGTACTTTGCGCAGCGCGGCGAGAGCGGCCCGCGCGCGGCGCTGTCCGCGGAGACGGGCGAGGCGCTCGCCGCCGCCTTCCCCTTGGACGCGGGGCTGGAGGCGGACGTGGACGGCGACGGGCGGCTGGACCGCGTGCGCTGGGACCTGAGCTCGCGCGGCGGAACGCTGATGGCGGTGTTTGTCGAGCTTGCCGACGGGCGCCTGCTGCGCGGCGACATAGAGGGCCTGAGCCCGGCGCAGCTGGAGGCGGCGGACGTAACCGGCGACGGGCGCGACGAGGTGATCGCCCTGTGCGATTTGGGCGGCGTCGGCGGCGCGGGGAGCTTTGACCTTGCGGTGTGGACGCTTGCGGACGGGGCGCTGGAGCGCCTGCCCCTCCCGGCACAGGACCCGGAGGAGGCGGCCCTTGGCTGGAACTCGGGCTACGCCTTCGAGCCGCGTTACGCCGACGGCTTCCGCGTGCGCGTGACCGGTGAGATGCTGGATGTGACCTACGAGATCCCGGAGGAGGTGCGCGAAATGTACGTCGGCAACGGCTTTGGCGCGGACGGGAACGCCCTCTCCAGACAGAGCGGCAGCGCGGACGGCGTCTGCGCCGTCGAGATCGCGCAGGGGACGGGCGGCGCGGCGGAGCTCAGGCTCTGGCAGTACCTGTGGGTCTACGGCCATTCGGACTGCGTGGGCTACGCGGTCTCCACGATCCGCTGGGACGGCGCGGCCTTCCGGCTCCTGCAGCAGGAGGTGTTCCCCGCCTTCCCCGGCTAAAGCGCGATGGGCAACAAACGCCGTCGCCTCTTTATACCAAGAGGCGGCGGCGTTTGCCTTTGCGGCTCAGAGCGGCGGCAGCTCCACCTGCATATAGCGCAGCGCGTGCTCCGTGATCTTCTCGAAGGTCTCCTCGCTCAGGTCGTGCTCGATCTTGCAGGCGTCCGCCGCGGCGGTCTCCGCGCTGACGCCCAGCTTTTGCAGGAACTGCGTCAGGAGGTAGTGGCGCGTGTAGATGCGCTGCGCGATCTCCCACCCCGCGGGCTTGAGCTCGATGTACCCGTTTTCATCCATGGCGATGTAGCCGTTTTCGCGCAGGCGCTTCATCGCCACGCTCACGCTCGGCTTGGAATAGCCCAGCTCGTTGACAATGTCGATGGAGCGCACCTGCCCCAGGCGCCGATGCAGCACCAGTATCGTCTCCAGATAGTCCTCCGCGGACTCATGGATCTGCATGCACGCGACCTCCCTTCATTTTGCAGTATGGCTTGCTCTGTTAAGATTACCATAAAAGCCGGCCGTTGGCAAGAAAAGCAAAAAACGCCCCTTGACAGAAGCAGTTAGCGGTGGTAAACTACAACACGCAAGGGGTTAGAGAAAGCTAACCCAGGGCGTTTCGACGAGCAGTTGGCTGCGGCGAACTGCGAAGGGGAGGGAGAGACGATGATGCCCCTGACAATGGCACAGCCGGGTCAAACCGTGGTCATCCGCAAGGTGACCGGCAAGGACGAGGTGCGCCAGCACCTGGCCGAGCTGGGATTCGTGGTGGAGGAGGCGGTGACGGTGATCAGCGTCATCGGCGGCAATCTGATCTGCAAGGTCAAGGACAGCCGCGTCGCGCTGAACCGCGACATGGCGTGCCGCATCATGATTTAGAGGAGGTAGGGAGCATGAAGACACTCAAGGACGCCAAGGTGGGCGAAACGGTCGTCGTGGCGCGCCTGCACGGGGAGGGCCCGGTCAAGCGCCGCATCATGGACATGGGCATCACCAAGGGCGTGTCCATCCAGGTGCGCAAGGTGGCGCCGCTGGGCGACCCGATGGAGCTGAACGTGCGCGGCTACGAGCTGAGCGTGCGCAAAGCCGACGCCGAGATGATCGAGATCGCCTGAGCGGGGCGGCGGAGGCCGCCTGTTTTTCGGCGGCCAGGTTAGCGAAAACTAACGAGGAGGAGCAAGGGCTATGAGCATTACGATCGCCCTGGCGGGCAATCCGAACAGCGGCAAGACGACGCTGTTCAACGATCTGACGGGCAGTTCCCAGTACGTGGGCAACTGGCCGGGCGTGACGGTGGAGAAGAAGGAAGGGCGCCTCAAGGGCCACAAGGACGTGGTCATCCAGGACCTTCCCGGCATCTATTCCCTCTCGCCCTACACGCTGGAAGAGGTGGTGGCGCGCAGCTATCTGGTCAAGGAAAAGCCGGACGCGATCCTCAACATCGTGGACGGCACCAACATCGAGCGCAACCTGTACCTCACCACGCAGCTGATCGAGCTGGGCATCCCGGTGGTGGTGGCCGTCAACATGATGGACCTGGTGCGCAAAAACGGCGACAGGATCGACACGAACAAGCTCGGCGAGGCGCTGGGCTGCAAGGTGGTGGAGATGAGCGCCCTCAAGGGCCAGGGCAGCCTGGAGGCGGCGGAGGCCGCCATCGCCGCGGCGCAGGAGAAGAAGCAGGGCGAGCACCCGCACGTCTTCACCGGCAGCGTCGAGCACGCCATCGCCCACATCGAGGAGTCCATACAGGGGCGCGTGGACGCACAAGTCCTGCGCTGGCACGCGGTCAAGCTCTTTGAGCGGGATGAAAAGGAGCTGCAGGAGCTGCAGCTTGCGCAGGACCTCAAGACCCACATCGAGCAGCACATCGCCGACTGCGAGAAGGAGCTGGACGACGACGCGGAGAGCATCATCACCAACCAGCGCTACGCCTACATTTCCCGCGTCATCGACCGGGCGGTGAAGAAGAAGGCCTCGCGCCACGCGCTGTCCGTCTCGGACAAGATCGACCGCATCGTCACCAACCGCATACTGGCCCTGCCCATATTCGTCGTGGTCATGTGGGCGGTGTACACCATCGCCATGGGCGGCACGAAGGTCTCCATCGGCACCATGGCCACCGACTGGACCAACGACGTGCTGGTCTCGGAGTGGATCTGCGGCAACCTCGGCGCCTGGATGGAGGCCATCGGCTGCGCGCCGTGGCTGACGGGACTGGTGGTGGACGGCATCGTGGCCGGCGTCGGCGCGGTGATCGGCTTTGTGCCGCAGATGCTGGTGCTGTTCTTCCTGCTGGCGATATTGGAGGACGTGGGCTACATGGCGCGCATCGCCTTCATCATGGACCGCATCTTCCGCCGCTTCGGCCTGTCGGGCAAGAGCTTCATCCCCATGCTGGTGGCCACCGGCTGCGGCGTGCCCGGCATCATGGCCTCCCGCACGATTGAAAACGACCGCGACCGCAAGATGACCATCATGACCACCGGCTTCATCCCCTGCGGCGCGAAGATGCCCATCATCGGCCTGTTCGCCGGCGCGCTCTTTGGCGGCAGCGGCTGGATCGCCACCTCCGCCTACTTCATCGGCGTGGGCGCGGTCATCGTCTCGGGCATCATCCTGAAGAAGACCAAGCTCTTTGCGGGCGACCCGGCGCCCTTTGTCATGGAGCTGCCCGCCTATCACATCCCCTCCGCCAAGAACGTCCTGCACGCGACCTGGGAGCGCGGCTGGAGCTTCATCAAGCGCGCGGGCACGGTCATCCTGGCCTCCTCCGTGGTGCTGTGGTTCCTGCAGGGATTCGGCTTTGTGGACGGCGTCTTCGGCATGGTGGAGGACAACAACACCTCTCTGCTCGCCTCCGTCGGCAACGTGGTGGCGCCGGTGTTCGCGCCGCTGGGATTTGGCACCTGGCAGGGCGCGGTGGCGACGTTCACGGGCCTCATCGCCAAGGAAAACGTCGTGGCGACGTTCGGCGTGCTCTACGGCTTTGCCGAGGTGGCTGAGGACGGCGCGGAGATCTGGACGCTGCTGGCCGGCGACTTCACGGCCCTTACCGCCTACAGCTTCATGATCTTCAACCTCCTGTGCGCGCCCTGCTTTGCCGCTATCGGCGCCATCAAGCGCGAGATGAACAACGCCAAGTGGACCTGGATTGCCATCGGTTACATGTGCGGATTTGCCTATGTGGTGGCCATGATCGTCTACCAGCTGGGCATGGTCTTTGCCGGACACTTCGGCGTGGGCACGGTCGTTGCGCTGCTGCTCCTTGCGGGCCTGGTCTACCTGCTCCTGCGCAAGAACAAGTACCAGGATTCCGAACTGCGCGTGCCGGTGCGCTCGGTCGCGGCCAAGTAAAGCGCGAAAACGCAGAGGTCTTGGAAAGGAGGGGAGGATATGTGGCTCTGGCTTAGCGAGAACCTGGCCACGCTCGTGGGCGCGCTGGCCGTCGCGGCGGTGCTGGCGCTCGTCGCCTGGAAGATCGTTCGCGACCACAGGCGGCACAAGGGCGGGTGCGGCGGCGGCTGCGGCAGCTGCCCCAACGCCGGGTTCTGCCACCCGGACGCGCAGAGCGCCGAGCACAGATGAGCGCGTCGGCGGAGCTGACGGGCACGCATGTGAAATACCTGATGACGATCCACGAGATCGCGCAGGCGGGGCAGGCGGTGTCCTCGGCGGATGTGGCGCGGAGCCTGGGTGTCTCGCGCCCCTCGGTGACGCGCATGCTGCGGGTCCTGAGTGAGAAGGGCCTGGCGGAGAAAGCCCGCTACGGCAAGATCTGCCTGACCCCGGCGGGAGAGGCGCTCTCCTGCAAGTGCGAGGAGCAGATCGCGCGCATGATCCGCCTCCTGCCCGAGACCGGGCTGTCCCTGACGCCCACGGAACTGCGCCGCGCCGCCATGGCGCTGCTCGGCGCGCTGCCCGAGCGCTGCCTGTTTTGAGCGGGCGGCAACGGAGCCCTGGATTCCTATGGAATCCAGGGCTCCGTTTGCCCGCCCGCCCACCCCTGAGGGGCTTCGCCCCTCATACTCCCCCCATTTTGGCAGAGGGCAGCGTCCGGTGGTGAAGGGGGAAGGGCGCCGCGCGCCGCGGCTGCGCAGACTCGCTGCCCCCGGCCTCCGAAACCGCCCAGTCTCGCCGTCAGGCGGGGCGGGCGGTTGCGGGGGCCCCGTGGAAAGGGGCGGAGGGGCCTTGCGCCCCTCCGAGCCCTTTCCACGGAGTTGAGGGATGTGGGGGTGGGGCGTGGCCCCGGCGGGGGATTTTCCCGGCGCAAGGCTGGCGCGGGCGGAGCGTTTGTGGTATGCTGAAAGGAGAAGAGCCGCGAAAAAGCGGCGAAGGGGGGAAGAAAGATGGCATTGCAGATCCCGAAATACACGGCGCCGGACTTTGCGGCGCTGGGGCTTGCGTCCGCGCCGGAGGCCCGCGTTGCGCGCGCGCCGCGGGACGGCGTGGCGCCGGAGAACTACCACGCCATGAGCATCTACCCGGAGTACTTCCGCGTAGGCGGGCGATGGCTGCTGGCGGAGGAGTCGCGCATGGACTGCGTGGCGGTGCTGGAGGGCAACCGCATCGACGTGCGGGAGCCGCGCCGCCTGCGCGCCGGGGACGCGGTGATCGTCGGCCGCACGGAGGACGGCAGCGAGGGCATACTGGTCTGGCCCAACGGCTTTGGCGCGGGCAAGGCGGAGAAGGACGTGTTCGCCTTCCGCCAGGGCCGCAGCCGCGAGACCGCCTTCAGCCGCGACTACGATGAGCTCTACGAGCTCTTGCGCCACGACCGCGAGCACGGCAGCATCGTCTGGGTGCTCGGCCCGGCCTTCGCCTTTGACAGCGACGCCCGCCGCGCCTTCTCCAAGCTCGTGGAAAACGGCTACGTCTCGGCGCTGCTGGCCGGCAACGCCTTGGCCACGCACGATCTGGAGGCCGCCTATCTGCGCACGGCCCTTGGCCAGAACATCTACACCCAGGAGAGCGCGCCGCTTGGCCACTACAACCACCTGGACACCATCAACCGCGTCAAATACCACGGCTCCATCCCCGCTTTCCTGGAGAGGGAGCACATCGACAACGGCATACTGTACCAGTGCGTGCGCTGCGGCGTGCCCTTTGTGCTGGCCGGGTCCATACGCGACGACGGCCCGCTGCCGGAGGTCTACGGCAACGTCTACGAGGCACAGGACGCCATGCGCGCCCATGTGCGCAAGGCCACGACCGTCATCTGCATGGCCACCATGCTGCACACCATCGCCACCGGCAACATGACGCCGAGCTTCCGCGTGCTGCCGGACGGCACCGTGCGCCCGGTCTACTTCTACTGCGTGGACATCTCGGAGTTCGCCGTCAACAAGCTCAGCGACCGCGGCAGCCTCTCGGCCCGCGGCATCGTGACCAACGTGCAGGACTTTGTCGTGACTTTGGCCAAGGGCCTTGGGATCTGGTGAGGAGGGAGATCCTTGTTCCAACACATCACCGTCTGCCTGGATATGCGCGGCTGCCCCAACCGCTGCCGCCACTGCTGGATCGGCCACGCCCCGAACGCGCGCCTGCCCAAGGAGGCCCTGGTCTATGTCGCGGAGGCGTTCCGCCCCTTTGCCCGGAGCCTGACGGTCTACGACTGGTACCGGGAGCCGGACTACGGGGACGACTACCGGGAGATGTGGGAGCTGTGCGGCAAGCTTTCCGACACGCGACCGGAACACTTTGAACTGGTCAGCTTCTGGCGCCTGGCGCGCGACCCGGACTACGGGCCGTATCTGGCCTCGCTCGGCGTGCGCCGGGCGCAGCTGACGCTCTTTGGCGGCCGGGCGCGCACGGACCAGTACACCGG
>CALWKN010000112.1 GCA_944381265.1 uncultured Clostridia bacterium | reverse complement strand
CATTATGATTCTCGGCGGCGGGGCGGCGGGCCTGATGGCCGCCGTTTTCGCCAAGCAAAGTGCGCCGCGGGCGCGCGTGACCGTGCTGGAGGCGGGCGAGCGCGTGGGCAAGAAACTGCTGAGCACCGGCAACGGCCGCTGCAATTTGACCAACCTGCGGGCAAAACCGGCGGACTACGCCCCGGCGGAGCCGGAGGAGCTGCATCGCTTCCCGCCGGAGCGCGTGCTGGAGGCCTTTGCCGCCATGGGCCTGCGCTTCCGCACGGAGGCGGACGGGCGCGTCTATCCCGCCTCGGACATGGCCTCCTCGGTGCTGGACGCGCTGCGGCTGGAGCTGATGCACCGGGGCGTGGAGACGCGCGCGGGCTTTGCCGCGGCGCGCGCCCGCCGCACGAAGGCGGGCTTTGTGCTGGAGACGGCGGACGGCGCGCGCGCGGAAGGGGCGCGCCTGCTGTTGGCGGCGGGCGGACGCGCGGCCAGCCGCTTTACCGGCTATGATCTGGCGAAGCAGCTGGGGCACGATGTGACGCCGCTTGCGCCGGGGCTTGTGCCCCTTAAGACCGAGACGGCGGCGCTCAAGGGCTTAAACGGCGTGCGCTGCCGCTGCGCTTCGACGCTGCTCGTGCGCGGGCGGCGGCTGCTGCGCGAGGAGGGCGAGGTGCTTTTTAAGGACTACGGGCTCTCGGGCATCGCCGTGTTCCAGCTCTCGCGGGCGCTGGCGCGCGCCGCGGGCCCGGCGGCGGTGTCGCTGGACCTGCTGCCGGAGCTTACGGAAGCGCAGGCCGGGGAGATGCTGCGCGCCCGCGCAAAGCTGCTCGCCTGGCGGGAGACGGACGCCTTTCTCCTCGGCCTTCTGCACAAGAACCTGGCCGCGAACCTCCTGCGCGCCGCGGGCATCGGGCCGGGGAAGGTCGCGTCCGTGCCGGAGGCGGCGCTTTTGCGCCTGTGCGCCGCGATGAAGGACTGGCATCACGCCGTCACCGGCACAAAGGGCTTTCCCGACGCGCAGGTCACGGTGGGCGGCGTGCCGCTTGCGCAGACGGCGCGCGGCACGCTGGCCTCGCGCCTCTGCCCAGGGCTGTTCCTGGCCGGGGAGATACTGGACGTGGACGGCCCCTGCGGCGGCTACAATCTGCAGTGGGCCTTTGCCAGCGGCGCGCTGGCAGGCATGGCGGCGGCGGAGTCGCTGGCAAAGGGGGAGAGAGCATGATCCGCATACCCAATCTGCGCCTTGGCCTGGACGAGACGGAGGAGAAACTGCGGGAGCGGGCATCGCGCGCCCTGCGCCTTGCGCCGGAGCGCCTGCGGGAGCTTCGCCTCGTCAAGAAGTCCGTGGACGCGCGCGACAAGCGCGACCTGCACTACGTCTGCACCGTGCTTGTCGAAATAGAGGGGGACGAGGAAGCGGCGCTGCGCCGGGCCGGCAAGTGCGGCGCCTCTCTCGCCGCCCCGGAGCCGCCCTTTGCCGTGCCGTGCCTTGCCCCGCCGCGCCTGCGGCCGGTGGTGGTGGGCCTGGGGCCGGCGGGACTGTTCGCGGCGCTGTACCTGGCGCGGGCCGGGCTGCGGCCCATCGTGCTGGAGCGCGGCGAGGCGGTGGAGCGCCGGCGGCAGGACGTGGCGGCTTTCTGGCGCGGCGGCGTATTTCGGCCGGAGAGCAACGTGCAGTTCGGCGAGGGCGGCGCGGGCACGTTTTCCGACGGCAAGCTCACGACCGGCATCTCAAGCCCCCTGTGCCGCGCGGTGCTGGAGATCATGGCCGCGCACGGCGCGCCGGAGGAGATCCTCTGGGAGGCCCGGCCCCACATCGGCACGGATCATCTTGCGGACATGGTGAAATCCCTGCGGCAGGAGATCGTCTCCCTGGGCGCGGAGGTGCGCTTCCGGGCGAGGCTGACGGATCTGGAGCTGGAGGGCGGGCGCGTCGCCGCCGCCGTCGTGGAGCAGGACGGGCGGCGGGAGCGCCTGCCCTGTGCATCGCTGCTTCTTGCCTGCGGCCACAGCGCCCGGGACACCTTCGCCCTCCTGCGCGACCGCGGCGCGGACATGGAGCGCAAGCCCTTTTCCATCGGCGCGCGCATCGAGCACCTGCAGGCGCGCATTTCCCAGGCGCAGTACGGCGCGGCCTGGCGCAAACTGCCGGCGGCGGACTACAAGCTCTCCTGCCACCTGCCCAGCGGGCGCGCGGTCTACACCTTCTGCATGTGCCCGGGCGGGCAGGTGGTGGCCGCCGCCTCGGAGGAAGGCGGCGTGGTCACAAACGGCATGAGCGCCTTTGCCCGTGACGGCGAAAACGCCAACGCCGCGCTGCTGTGCAGCGTGAACCCGGAGGACTTCGGCCCCGGCGACGTGCTGGCGGGCGTGGAGTTCCAGCGCAAGTACGAGCGCCTGGCCTATGCGCTGGGCGGGCGCAGCTACCGCGCCCCGGCCCAGACCGTGGGCGACTTCCTCAGCGGCAGGGCGAGCACGTCGCTTGGGCGCGTGCAGCCCAGCTACGCCCCGGGCGTGGCGCTTGCGGACCTTTCCGGCTGCCTGCCGCCGTTTGCCGCGCAGGCCCTGCGCCAGGCGCTGCCCCTCTTTGACAGGCGCATACGCGGCTTTGCCGACGAGGACGCGCTGCTCACGGGCGTGGAGACGCGCTCCTCTTCGCCGGTGCGCATCCGGCGCGGGGAGGATTTCCAGTCCAACCTGCGCGGGCTCTACCCCTGCGGCGAGGGCGCGGGCTACGCCGGGGGCATCATGTCCGCGGCGGTGGACGGCCTGCGCTGCGCCGCCGCCCTGGCCGGGCAGGTCTAAGGCGCCCAGGGAAAAAGGGCTTGCGGAGCGGCGCGCGGCTGCGGTATAATCACGGTGTACGTTTGCAATTTGGTGGAGGACGAAAGAAGATGCTCATCGATTTTCATGTGCACATGTTTCCGGACGCGCTGGCGGTCAAGACGCTGCCAAAGCTCTCCCGCATTTCCGGCCGGGACGGGCAGGACGCGCCGTATTTTACCGACGGCACGCTGCGGGGCACGCTGCGCTGCCTGGATGAGTGGGGCGTAGACCGCGCCGTGACGCTGCACATCGCCACCTCCGCCCATTCCATGCACAAGGTCAACGACTTTGCCGCCGCCGTAAAGTGCGAGAGGCTCTACAGCTTCGGCTCCGTGCACCCGGACGCGCCCGACGCCCTGGAGGAGCTGGAGCGCATCCGGGCCCTGGGCCTGGACGGCGTCAAGTTCCACCCCGA
>CALWKN010000111.1 GCA_944381265.1 uncultured Clostridia bacterium | reverse complement strand
GGCGCGGTCAAGGGTTAGCGGGGAAGGGGGCAGAAACGAGAAAGAGAGTGGAAGTGTATGGGGGTTTTGACTGCGATTCAGAGGTTTTCCCTGCACGACGGGCCGGGAATTCGCTCGACGGTGTTCTTTAAGGGCTGCAATATGCGCTGCGCCTGGTGCCACAATCCGGAGACGCTCTCGCCCAATCCGGAGGTGCTCTATTACACGAGCAAGTGCGTCGGCTGCGGGGCGTGCGCCGCGGTGTGTCCGTCGCACACGGTGGTGGACGGCAAGATGGTGTACGACCGCAGCAAGTGCCGGGACGAGGGCCGCTGCGCCAGCGTCTGCTTCTCCGGCGCGCTGGAGATCTGCGGCTTTGAGGCGGACGTGGACAAGGTGCTCTTTGAGGTCATGCAGGACGAGGACTACTACGCCCGCTCCGGCGGCGGGGTGACGCTCTCCGGCGGCGAGGTGCTGCTGCAGCCGGACTTTGCCGCGCAGATCCTGCGCGCGCTGCGGGCCCGCGGCGTGCACACGGCCATTGAGAGCAACCTAAACGTGCCCTTTGCCACGCTGGAGGGGCTGCTGCCCGATCTGGACCTGGTGATGTGCGACCTGAAGACCTGGGACGACGAACTGCACCGCAAGTACACCGGCGTCTCCAACGCCCGCATCAAAGAGAACATCGCCCGCCTGAAGGAGACGGGCGTGCCGGTGATCGTGCGCACGCCGGTCATCCCCGGCGTCAACGACAGCGCCGAGGAGATCGCCGCCATTGCGGCCTTCGCCGCGCAGCTGCCCAACCTGCTCTATTACGAGCTGCTCAATTTCAATCCCTTGGGCTCGTCCAAGTACCTGGCGCTGGACGCGGAGAACGCCTTTGCCTCTGCGCGCCCCCTGCCCGCGGACGCGCTCGAGGCCCTGGCAGAGGCCGCGCGCGGCGTCTGCCCCGCGGTGCGCGTGGGTTAAAGGAGGGAAACGCCATGAGAGACCGCATCAATAAGCTGGCGCCCGACGCGGATGTCAGCTACCGCGAGCGCCTGCGCATACTGCGCGAGCGCAAGATCGAGGACACCAAGGACAAGGCGGGGATCCAGTCCTGGGCCGACGGCGATGACTACGGCGCCATCAAGCCGCCGGACGACTACAGCTTCCAGCCCATATTCAACCATCCGGCCGGCACCTTCGTCGGCTACGACGGCTGGAGCGAGAACTTCTACCACATGATGGCCGAGCACCCGGTGTTCATCGACCCCTGCGACGCCTTTGCCAACCGCTGGATGAACTGCATGGCCTGGACGCGGCCCATCAAGTTCCATCCGGACCTCAACTACGACTACTTAAAGCCCGAGCAGGAGAAGTACGGAATCGTCTCCGGCATCGGCGCGGACGCGCACTTTGGCGGCGACTACGCCATCGGCCTTACGTTGGGCTGGGGCGGGCTGCTCAAGAAGCTCGCGCATTACCGCGCGCTCAACCCCGGGCACGACGACTTCTACGACGCGGAGGAAAAGACCATACACGGCATCCAGGAATGGATGCGCCGCACGGTAGAGACCATCGACAAGGACATTAAGATCGAGCAGCATCCGGTTTTGCGCGAGAACCTGCGTCAGATGCGCGAGGTCAACGAGTACCTGATCGAGGGCGCGCCGCGCACGCTGCGCGAGGCCTGCCAGTGGATCTGCTGGTTCAACACCGCCTCCCGCGAGTACAACCGCGACGGCGCCGGCTGCCAGCTGGACGAGCTGCTGCGCCCCTATTACGAGAAGGACCTGCGCGAGGGCCGCATCACCGCGGACGAGGCCAAGTACTACCTCGCCTGCCTGCTGCTCAACGACCCGCACTACTACCAGCTGGGCGGCCTCTCCCCCGACGGGCGCGACATGGTCTCCTACTTCTCCTACATGATCCTGGAGGCGGCGGACTGGCTCGACTCCTCCTGCAACCTCACCGTGCGCGTGCACGACAACATGGACCGCCGCTTCCTGCACACGGCGGTGGACTACCTGTTCAAGAACAAGAACGGCTGGCCGCGCTTCTCCGGCGACAAGGCTCTGTCCGAGGGCTTCATGAAGAAGGGGTATCCGGTGGAGCTGGCCCGCCAGCGCGTGGCTGTGGGCTGCCACTGGATGAGCCTGCCCGGCCTGGAGTACACGCTCAACGACTGCGTCAAGATCAACTGCGCCCGCGTCTTCCGCCTGGCGCTGGATGAGATGATGGCCTCCGATGGGGAAAAGAGCACGGAGGAGCTCTGGCGGCGCTATGACGCGCACATGGCCCGCGCCGTGCGTGTCACGGCCGAAGGCATCCACTTCCACCTGGAAAACCAGGTGAAAAACGAGCCGGAGCTGATGCTCAACCTGCTCAGCCACGGCCCGGTGGAAAAGGGCCTGGACATGTCCCACGGCGGCGCGCAGTACTACAACATGTGCATCGACGGCACGGGCATCGCCACCATCGCCGATTCCTTCGCCGCCATCGAGCAGCGCGTGGAGCGCGAGCATCGCCTGACATTTGACGAGATGTACGCGGCGGTCAAAAGCAACTTCGCCGGCCCGCAGGGCGAGTACATCCGCATGATGCTGGCCGCTTCCGAGCGCTACGGCGGCGGCGAGACGCTGGGCGATCACTGGGCCAAGCGCATCAGCGCCTCCTTCACCGACCAGGTCAACGCCATGGACGAGATCTACGCGCCGGTGAAGTTCATTCCCGGCTGGTTCTCCTGGTCCAACACCATCGTCCTTGGCAAGGCCGTGGGCGCCACGCCCAACGGCCGCCGCGACGGCGAGCCCATCAACCACGGCGCCAACCCGCACCCCGGCTTCCGCCGCGACGGCGCGCTGACCGCCATGACCAACTCCATCTGCGCCATACAGCCCGGCTACGGCAACACCGCGCCCGTGCAGCTGGAGCTCGACCCCGGCATGGCCCGCGGCGAGGAGGCCGTGGACAAGATCTGCGACTACATACTCACCCTCTTTTCCAAGGGCGGGACGCTGCTCAACATCAACATCATCAACGCACAGCAGATCCTCGCCGCCAACGAGAACCCCGACCTCTTCCCGGACCTGGTGGTGCGCGTCACCGGCTTTACCGCCTACTTCTGCCTGCTCACCCCCGAGTTCCGCAAGCTGGTCGTGGACCGCATACTCGTGGCCTGATCCCTTTCCGAACGTCAGCCGCCGCGCCCCTCTGTTTGAGAGGAGCGCGGCGGTTTTCTTACGCGTCCAGGGCGGAAAGGTCGGCGCGCGCGCACTCGTTCAGGGTACACAGGCGCTGGGCCGCCGCCTCGACGCCGCGGCGGAGCGCCGGGGTACCGCGCGCGCCCGGCTCCGGCCAGAGCGCGCGCACCAGCAGCACCCCGCGCTGGCGCACCGCCTCGATGCGGCCGACGAAGCGCTCGCCGCGCAGCACAGGCAGCACATAGTGGCCGTAGCGCCGTTTTTCCGCCGGGGTGTAGACCTCCCAGCGGTAGGCAAAGCCGAACAGCGCCTCGATCAGCTTCCGGTCCCAGAGCATGGCGTCCAAGGGCGCCAGGAACTCGGTGCGCGGCGCATAGCGCTTGTCCGCGGCGACGTCTTCCAGCAGGGGCAGGTCCTGCGCCTGGGCGTAGAGGAGCGGCTCCAGCCCCTGCACGCGCACGGGCACGAGACGCCCCGCTGCCTCCAGCTCGGCAAAGGCGCGCTCCCGCTGCGCGGCCTTGAGGCGCATGCCGAGAAAGGCGTCCGAGGGTCGGTTCCAGAGCAGGCCCACCGCGCCGACGCGGCGCTCCACCCACCAGCGCAGGCGCGCCGTCTCGTCCGGGAAAGGGTCCGGCGCCTCGAGCAGGGCCGCGGGCAGAACGTCCCGCGCCCGGGCGTAGAACTTGACGTTCCGCTCCTTGTGGTGGATGACGAGGTCGCCGCGGAAGTACAGCGCCTCCAGCGCGGCGCGGGACAGGCGCGTGTCCGACCAGTACCAGTCGGTCTTTTCCTCCAGCGCGATGTCCCGGCTGCACAAGGGGCCGCGCGCGGCGATCTCCTCAAGCACGCGCGGGGCGGCCGCCTCGATCTGCGCCCGGCTGCGCACCTGCGCGTCAAAGTGCGCCCGCGTGCGGGCAAAGCAGGGCCAGTCCTGCACAGGGAGTAT
>CALWKN010000110.1 GCA_944381265.1 uncultured Clostridia bacterium | reverse complement strand
ATACCGGAAACGGTTCCTACGGAACCGTTCCTCGCGGCGTACACGCCGCCGCTGCGGATTGAAGATGAAGGGGCTGCGGCCCCTTCATGCATCCCCAAGAGAGCGATCCTACTTTTTCGACAGTCTGTGCGCGGAAGGCAAAAGCCTTCCGCGCATTTTTGCCCCGCGCTACACGTTGAAGCGGAAGAGCATGATGTCGCCGTCCTTGACCACGTAGTCCTTGCCCTCGGAGCGGACCAGGCCCTTCTCCTTGCAGGCGGCCATGGAGCCGTTCTCCACCAGCGCGTCAAAGGACACCACCTCGGCGCGGATGAAGCCGCGCTCAAAGTCGGAGTGGATCTTGCCGGCGGCCTGCGGCGCGGTCATGCCCTTGGTGATGGTCCAGGCGCGCACCTCCTTGGGCCCGGCGGTGAGGTAGGAGATCAGCCCCAGCAGCCGGTAGCTGGTCTGCACCAGGCGGTCCAGGCCGCTGGCCGGCAGGCCCAGCGCCTGCAGGTACTCCTTGCGCTCCTCGTCCTCCAGCTGCGCCAGCTCCTCCTCGATGCGGGCGGAGATGACCAGCACCTCCGCGCCCTCGCGCTGCGCCGCCTCGCGCACGGCCTTGACCATGGGCAGGTCGTCCTGTCCCGGGCCGATCTCGTCCTCGGCGATGTTGGCCGCGTAGAGCACCGGCTTTTTCGTCAGCAGGAAGAGGGACTTTGCGTACTCCTCCTGCTCCTCGGTAAGCGCCACCGAGCGCGCGGGCAGGCCCTGATCCAGCGCGGAAGCGATCTTTTCCAGCACCTCCATCTCCTGGCGGCTCTTGGCGTCGCCGGACTGGGCCATCTTGCGCGTGCGGTCCATGCGCTTTTGGATGCTCTCCAGGTCCGCGTAGATCAACTCCAGGTTGATGGTCTCCATGTCGCGCACCGGGTCCACGCTGCCGTCGACGTGCGTGATGTTCTCGTCCTCAAAGCAGCGCACCACGTGCACGATGGCGTCCACCTCGCGGATGTGGGAGAGGAACTTGTTGCCCAGGCCCTCGCCCTTGGACGCGCCGCGCACCAGCCCGGCGATGTCCACAAACTCGATGATGGCGGGCGTGTACTTCTCCGGATGGTACATCTCCGCCAGCACGTCCAGGCGGCTGTCCGGCACGGGCACCACGCCCGTGTTCGGCTCGATCGTGCAGAACGGGTAGTTCGCCGCCTGCGCCCCCGCCTTGGTGATCGCGTTAAAGAGCGTGCTCTTGCCGACGTTCGGCAGACCCACAACACCTAATTTCATATCCCTGTCTCAACCTCTCTCAGCCTTTTGCGCGCGCCCCCTTCCGGCGCGCCCGTGTACCCTTTATTGTACCATGAAACGCCCGTTTTCACAAGCCCGCGCATCTCCCCCCTTGACAGCGCCCCCGCTTTGCTGTAATATGAAGATAACTTCATGTGAAGTATACTTCACATCCATCGAAACGGGCGAAAGGGGGGACGGGGAGCCGTGAAGACGCGTCTGCGCCAAATGCGCACCGAGCGCGGGCTGACGCAGCAGCAGCTGGCCGCGCGCGTCGGCGTGACGGCGCGCACGATACTGGCCATTGAGAAGGGGGAGTTCAGCCCCTCGCTGTTGCTGGCCTACCGGCTGGCGCAGGTCTTCGGCACGAGCGTGGAGGAGCTGTGCTGTCTGCGGGAGAACTTGGAACAGGAGGATGCGCAAAATGAAGAACGCTAAACGCTGCGCCTACGCGCAGATCATCCGCTGGCGGATCCGGCTGGGCTGGGCGCTGCTGGCGCTGATGCTGCTCTACATGGTGATCGCCGCGGAGATGGGCGGCGGCGACTCGCGCGTGGTGACGGACCTGATGGACATGGTTGGCGACGTGATATTCTTTGGCGGGCTGGTATTCATACTCGTGCGCATCGCGCACAACAAGCGCCTGCTGCGCGACCGCGCGCGCCTGCGCGAGGAGGAGATCCGCGAGCGCGACGAGCGCAACCAGTACCTGCACGACAAGAGCGGCGGCGCGGCGCTGGACATACTGCTGATGCTGCTCCTGCTCTCCACGGTGACGGCGGCGCTGTTCAGCGAGGCGGCGTTTTGCACCGCCTTCCCGCTGCTGCTGGCGGCGCTGGCGGTCAAGGGCGGGCTCTATGCCCTCTACAGCCGCGCCTGCGCCTAAAAATTGGAGGGGAAAAGCAGTATGAACGCCCAGTTACTGGGGTTTTTCAGCGGTTTTCCAACGCATCACTTTACGGATCGCATTGCAGATGTCCTAAAGGAAGAACTGAACGTCCGAGACAGCCTTGTGTTCATCAGCTGCCAGCCGGAGAATTCCGCGCAAAACGATGAGGATGCAGAGGGAATGCATGAGATGTTCGCAGAGAGAAACATGTCTTTTGCAAAGCATTGCGTGATGGACAATCGAACAAGCGCGGTTCATGCCGTGCGTCGAATCCGTGAGGCATCGTGCATCTTCCTCATGGGAGGGAACGCAACGCTGCAATTTCGGTTCCTGTGTGAGACCGGCATGCTGGATGCGATTCGCCGAAGCAGCGCTGTACTATTGGGAGTGAGCGCAGGCGCCATGAACATGGGAAAGCATGTGGTGGATCTATATGAATCCCTTACGCCTTATGAAGGGTTGGGACTTGCGGATCTTACGATCAAGGCGCATTATCCGTTTGAAGAGGAAACCCTGTTACAATCTTTGAAGCAGGTTTCCATGGAGCTCCCAGTGTGCCTCATGGAGGATGAAAGCGCCATTTTTGTAAAAAAAGAACGCATTCTACAAATCGGGCGAATCTATCGGATGTTCAAGGGAGAGATTGCTCCGCTGACACAGGAGCAATTGGAACAGATGCGGATTTGAAACTGTTCGCCACGGTGGCGGCGGCGCTGGCGGTCAAGGGCGGGCTCTACGCGCTCTACAGCCGGGGCCAGGGCAAAATAGGGGGAGTATGAGGGGGCGAAGCCCCCTCAGGGGTGGGCGGGTGGGGCGAAGCCCCGCCGCCCGCAAAACACAACGAGTCCGCGCTCGTCTCGCGCAGACTCGTTGTGTTTTTATGCGTCACAGCAGCAGCGTAGCGTCGCCGAAGGAGAAGAAGCGGTAGCGCATCTGCACGGCCGTCTCGTACATGTGCAGCGCGTTTTCCCGGCCCATGAAGGCGGAGACGAGCATGAGCAGCGTGGACTCGGGCAGGTGGAAGTTGGTGATCAGCGCGTCCACGGCCTTGTAGCGGTAGCCGGGCATGATGAAGATCTGCGTCCAGCCGCTGCCGGGATGGACGACGCCGTCCTCGCTCGTCACGGTCTCCAGCGTGCGCACGGAGGTCGTGCCAACGCACACGATGCGCCCGCCTCCGCGGCGCGCGGCGTTGAGGCGCTCGGCGGCCTCGGGCGTGACCAGGTAGTACTCGCTGTGCATGTGGTGGTCCTCGACGCGCTCCTCCTTGACCGGGCGGAAGGTGCCCAGGCCCACGTGCAGCAGCACGGGCACCACGTCCACGCCCTTTTGTCGGATGCGCTCCAGCAGCTCCGGCGTAAAGTGCAGCCCGGCCGTGGGCGCGGCGGCGGAGCCCTCCTCCCTGGCGTAGACGGTCTGGTAGCGCTCCTTGTCCTCCAGGCGCTCTGTGATGTAGGGCGGCAGCGGCATCTGGCCGAGCTCGTCCAGGATCTCCTCAAAGACGCCGTCAAAGTGGAACCGCACCAGGCGCCCGCCGTCCTCCGTGGAGGAAAGGACGGTGGCGCGTAGCCTGCCCCCGCCAAAGGAGAAGGTGACGCCGGTCTTCGCGCGTTTGCCGGGCTTGACCAGCGTCTCCCAGGTGTCGTAGTTTACCCGCCGCAGCAGCAGGAACTCCATCGCGCCGCCGGTGTCCTCTCTTTCGCCGATCAGGCGGGCGGGCAGCACGCGCGTCTCGTTGACGACCAGCGCGTCGCCAGGGTTCAGATAGTCGATGACGTCGCGGAAGATGCGGTGCTCCATCTCCCCGCTCGCGCGGTGGTAGACGAGCAGGCGCGACTCGTCGCGCACGGGCGCGGGTGTCTGCGCGATCAGCTCCGGCGGCAGGTCATAGTAGAAGTCCTTTGTATTCACGTTTCCTCATCCTCGTTTTCCAAATCGTCCACGTCCAGGCGCATCTGCTGGTGCAGCGCGCCGCTGGCGCTGGCCGGGTAGCCCAGGTGCTCGCAGCCAAGGGCCGTGACCACGCGGCCGCGGGGCGTGCGCATGAGGAAGCCCAGCTGCAGAAGATAGGGCTCGTAGACGTCCTCGATGGTGACGGTGTCCTCGCCCGTGGCCGCGGCCAGCGTATCCAGTCCCACCGGCCCGCCGCCGAACTTCTCGATCATCGCCCTCAGGATCATGCGGTCGATGTGGTCCAGGCCCAGCGGGTCCACGGCCAGCATATTCAGCCCCTCGCGCGCCACCTCCAGCGTGATGCGCCCCTGGGCGCGCACCACGGCGTAGTCGCGCACGCGCTTGAGCATGCGGTTGGCGATGCGCGGTGTGCCGCGGGAACGGCGAGCGATCTCCAGCGCGCCCTCCTCGTCGATGTCCACGCGCAGTATGTGCGCCGAGCGCTTGACGATGCCGGCCAGCTGTTCCGGCGTGTAGAGCTCCAGGCGGAAGGTGATGCCGAAGCGGTCGCGCAAAGGGTTGGTGAGCATGCCGGCGCGTGTGGTGGCGCCGATGAGCGTAAAGTGCGGCAGGTCCATGCGGATGGAACGCGCCGAGGGCCCCTTGCCGATCATGATGTCCAGGGCAAAGTCCTCCATGGCGGGGTAGAGCACCTCCTCCACGGCGCGGGAGAGACGGTGGATCTCGTCCACAAAGAGTATGTCCCCGGTGTTCAGGCCCGTCAGGATCGAGGCCAGGTCCCCCGGCCGCTCGATGGCCGGGCCGCTGGTGACGCGCAGCTGCGCGCCCATCTCCGTGGCCACGATGCCGGCCAGCGTCGTCTTGCCCAGGCCCGGCGGGCCGTAGAGCAGCATGTGGTCCAGCGGCTCGTGGCGCAGGCGCGCCGCCTGCATATAAATGGAGAGCGTGTCCTTCACCGCCTCCTGCCCGCAGTACTCCTTCAGTGTCTTGGGGCGCAGCGTCACCTCCGCCTCGTCCTCAAAGGGGTTGTAGGCGCTTCCGATCATTCTTTCTTCGGACATGCAGTTTCTCCTCTTCCTCTATGGCTCCCGTGTTTACATCTGCGCCATGGCGCGCAGCGCCTGGCGGATCAGCTCCTCGGCGCTCGCGCCCGGGTCCTTGACGCGCGAGAGCGCCGTCGCGGCCTCGGCCTGCGTGTAGCCCAGCGCCAGCAGCGCCGCCAGCGCGTCCTGCACGGCCCCGCCCTCGGCCTTGCCCGGGGCCGCCGCGCCGGGCAGCGCGGCCATCTCCCCCACCAGCTCCTCGTCCGAGACCTTGTCGCGCAGTTCCAGCAGCAGGCGCTGCGCCACCTTCGGCCCCACGCCCGGCACGCGCTTGAGCGCCTTTACGTCCCCGGACACAAGCGCCAGGGCCAACTCCCGCACCGGCAGGGACGAGAGCACGCTCAGCGCCAGCTTTGGCCCCACGCCGGAGACGGAGATCAGCTTTTCAAACATCTCCTCCTCCTCGCGCGTGGCAAAGCCGTAGATCTCCCAGACGTCGTCCTGCTTGGCCACGACCTTGGTGTAGACGCGGCTGCGCGCTTCGCCCCCCAGGCGCGAGATGGTCTCGGGCGTGGCGCTGACGAGGAAGCCCACGCCCCCCGCCTCCACCACCATGGAATCGGGCCGCTTTTCGGTCACCCGCCCTTCCAGATAGGCAAACATGGCCTTCCCTCCCTAAATCCTGTAGTTCTCGCGCATGCGCATGGAGTGCGCGTGCGTGATGGCAATGGCAAGGCCGTCCGCCGCGTCGTCGGGCCTTGGGACCTCCGGCAGATGCAAAAGGAGCTTGACCATCTGCTGCACCTGTCGCTTGTCCGCCTTGCCGTAGCCGGTGACCGCCTGCTTGATCTGCATGGGTGTATATTCAAACAGGTTATTTGTATGTTTACGCATCGCCACGATGGCCGCCCCGCGCGCCTCGCCTACGGCTATGGCGGTTGTGACGTTCTTGCAGAAGAAGAGCTCTTCCATGGCGATGTCGTCGGGGGAAAAGCGCGCGCACAGCTCCTCCACGCCCTCAAACAGCGCCAGCAGCCGCTGCGGCATCGGCATGTCCGCCGGCGTGGTCAGCGCGCCGTAGTCGAGTATGCGCGCCTGCACGCCGTCAAAGTGTATCGCCCCCCAGCCCATGGTGGCCAGTCCTGGGTCGATTCCCAGTATCGTCATGCTGTCGTCCTTTCAAAAAAACTTTTGCTTTTCTGTTTTTTTACACGAAAAGCCCTTGTATTATTATGCAAAGAGGTGTATACTCTTTCCATCACAGCGCAAGCGCTCGGCTTGCAGGAGGATTGGAAAGAACATGGCAGAAAAGAAAAAGGTCATCCTCGCCTATTCCGGCGGCCTGGATACCTCCATCATCATTCCCTGGCTGAAGGAGAACTACGACTTTGAGGTCATCGCGGTGGCCGGCGACGTGGGCCAGGGCGAGGAGCTGGAGCCCCTGAAGGAGAAGGCCATCAAGACCGGCGCCTCCAAGATCTACATCGAGGATCTGCGGGAGGAGTTCGTCCGCGACTTCATCTTCCCCACTATTAAAGCACAAGCGGTCTACGAAGGCAAGTACCTGCTCGGCACTTCCTTTGCCCGCCCGGTGATCGCCAAGCGCCTGGTGGAGATCGCCCGCAAGGAGGGCGCCACCGCCATCTGCCACGGCTGCACGGGCAAGGGCAACGACCAGGTCCGCTTTGAGCTGACGATCAAGGCCCTGGCGCCGGATCTGGAGATCATCGCGCCCTGGCGCATCTGGGACATCAAGAGCCGCGACGAGGAGATCGACTACGCGGCCGCGCGCGGCATTCCGGTGCCGGTGACCAAGAAGAAGCCCTACTCCATGGACCGCAACCTCTGGCACCTGTCCCATGAGGGCCACGACCTGGAGGATCCGTGGAACGCGCCGCAGGACGACCTGTACATGATCTGCAACACGCCGGAGAAGGCGCCGGATGAGCCGGAGTACGTGGAGATCGAGTGGGTCAAGGGCGTTCCCGTTGCCGTCAACGGCGAAAAGCTGGACCCCGTGGCGCTGATCGAGAAGCTCAACGCCCTGGGCGCCAAGCACGGCGTGGGCATTGCCGACATGGTGGAGAACCGCCTGGTGGGCATGAAGAGCCGCGGCGTGTACGAGACGCCGGCCGGCACCATACTCTACGCCGCGCACATGAACCTGGAGGAGCTCTGCCTCGACCGCGAGACGCGCCACTTCAAGGACACCTGCGCCATCAAGTTCGCGGAGCTGGTCTACTACGGCCAGTGGTACACGCCGCTGCGCAAGGCGCTGAGCGCGTTTGTGGACTCCACGCAGGAGACGGTCACGGGCGTTACCCGCGTCAAGCTCTACAAGGGCAACTGCATCCCCGCGGGCGTCAAGTCCCCCTGCTC
>CALWKN010000109.1 GCA_944381265.1 uncultured Clostridia bacterium | reverse complement strand
GGTTTCCCCACTTGCGAGAACGAAGGGGAGAAGCGCGGAGACCCCAAGGGGGTGTCGGGGGAGGCCGCAGCCTCCCCCGACGTTCAGTCAGGCGAACCCGAATGGGTTCGCTTCCGCTTCCCATTCCCATTCCCATTCCCAGTCAAAACCAGGCGCGGGGCGCGGGGGACTCAGGGCAGGTCGTTGCCGGCGGCGAGGTACAGGTCGTACCACTCCTGGCGGCTCAGGACGATGTCCGCCGCGCGCAGGCAGTCGGCAAGGCGCGTCAGGTTCATCGTGCCCACCACCGGCTGGAAGCGCGCCGGGTGGCGCAGCAGCCAGGCCAGCGCGATCGTGGTGTTGGACACGCCGTAGCCCTCCGCCACCTTGTCGATGGCGGCGTTGAGCTTCCGGTAGTCGGCGCTGCCCAGGAACGGGCCGCCGAACATCCCGTGCTGGAAGGGCGACCAGGGCTGGATGGTGATGTCGTTGAGGCGGCAGTAGTCCAGCACCGAGCCGTCGCGCACGACGGCGCTGTCGCACTCGATGTTGACGTGCATCCCCTGCGCGATCGCGCCGCAGAAGGCCAGCGACAGCTGGATCTGGTCGGCGCACAGCGGCATGGGCAGGTACTTCTGCAGCAGGGCCATCTGCATCGGGTTCTGGTTGGAGACGCCGAAGAAGCGCACCTTGCCCGCCGCCTGCAGCTGGCAGAAGGCCTCGGCCACCTCTTCCGGCTCCATCAGCGCGTCGGGGCGGTGCAGCAGCAGCACGTCCAGGTAGTCCGTCTGCAGGCGCTTGAGGCTCGCTTCCACGCTGCGCAGTATGTGCTCCTTGGAAAAGTCGTAGCGCTGCCCCGGCACGATGCCGCACTTGCTCTGGATCAGCAGCTTGTCGCGCGCGATGCCCTGCACGGCGCGGCCGAAGATCTCCTCGCACACGCCGCCGCCGTAGATGTCGGCGTGGTCAAAGAAGTTGGCGCCAAAGTCCAGCGCCGTCTTTACATAGGCGTCCGCGCCGCGCTCGTCCAGGGCGCTCAGGCGCATGCAGCCAAGGGCCACGGCCGGCACGTTCAAGCCCGTTTTGCCAAGCGGAATGGTTCTCATTGCATTCACACGCTCCTTTTTTCTTTGAAATTCATTCGGACAGCGCCGCGTGCGCCGCCCGCAGCTGCTCCCGGATCTTCAGGTGCTGCGGACACTTCTTCTCGCAGGCGCCGCAGGAGACGCAGGCAGAGGCGTCCTTGCCGCCCTCCCCGGCGATGCGGGCGTAGCTGGCGCGGGCAAAGTCCGTAAGCCCGTAGACGCGGTGGTAGTTCATCAGGCGGAAGATCTCCGGGATGTTGAGGCCCTTGGGGCAGGGCATGCAGTAGTTGCAGCCGGTGCAGTAGAGGTCGGCAAGGCGCCGGTTCTCCGCAAGGGAGGCGGCGATGCGCGCCTCTTCTTCCGCCGAGAGCGGCTCCATGTTGCCGGCCACGGCCGCGTTTTCCTCCACCATCTCCATGCTGCTCATGCCCGAGAGCGCGATGTTGACGTTCTTGTTGTTCATCACAAAGCGCAGCGCCATCTCCGCCGAGGACTGCACCTTGCCCGGCAGCAGGTCCCGGATCACCTTCGACGGCGCGCCCAGGCGCCCGCCGCCCACCGGGCCCATGATCGTCACGCCCAGGCCCTGCTCGTGCGCGTAGGCGATGGCCTCTTCGTTGGCGCGGTCCAGCAGGTTGTACTGGCACAGCACCGAGGCGAACACCCCGTTTCCCCGCCGGATGATCTCGATCATGTTCTCCGGCTTGTCGTGGAAGGAGAAGGAGATGTGGCGGATCACGCCCGCGTCGCGCAGCTTCAGGGCGCGGGCCATCGGGCCGTCCGGCGTGTCGATGCGCTGCTCGAACTTCTCCAAAGAGATGCCCCAGAAGTGGTAGAAGTCGATGTAGTCGGTGTCCAGCTTCTTCAGGGACGTCGCCAGCTTGCGCTCGAAGTCGTCGCCGGAGGCCTCCTCGCTGGGGTACTTGGTGGAAAGATACACCTTGTCGCGGCGGCCCTTGAGCGCCTTGCCCACGATGATCTCCGAGACCGTGTCGCAGTAGCCCGGCGCGGTGTCAAAGTAGTTGACGCCCAGCTCCATCGCCCGGTGCATCATGCGGATGCTCTCTTCCTCGTCAAAGACCTTCCGGCCCTCCACCACGCGGCTGGGGAGCCGCATGCAGCCAAAGCCCAGGCGCGAGACCTGGATGCCCGTTTTGCCGAATTCCGTGTACTGCATAAGTCACCCGTCCTTTCGCTATATGTCTTGACATAGTATTGCAGAACGCGGGCCGTCTGTCAAGTCCCCGGGCCGCTTTTGGCGAAAAGTTCGTTATGGGAAGCGGAGGCGAACCCATGCGGGTTCGCTTAGATTAAAGTCAGGGGAGGCTGCGGCCTCCCCCGACACCCCCTCGGGGGCTGCGCGCCTGGGGGTGCGTAACAGAATTTTTAGAAGTCTATTCATATAGAGTTAACCCACGCGCCGATATTCCGGGTCGCGGCGGCGCGGGAAGCGGCGGGGAGGCGGGGGAACGCCGCGCGGAGGCGGTTTGCTTATGTTAGGGAGATACAACAGAACCACACAGATCGGAAGAGCGGCGTGTAGGGAGAGAG
>CALWKN010000108.1 GCA_944381265.1 uncultured Clostridia bacterium | reverse complement strand
CGAAGCCCCTGGAGGGCCGTACAAGCCGCAAGGCTTGCTAGGCCCGGAACCCCGGGCCGCGTTAGCGGCACGGGGCGTAGGGAGATGTCACTCGAAAAAATGCAAACTTGCATTTTTTCGAAGCGTGTCGACTTTGTCGACACGCTCAGAGGCGGTTGGGTCCACAACCGCCTCTTTTTGTGTTTTCCCGCGCTATTTTTCCTTGTCCGGCGCGCCCTCTCCGCGCAGCTTGACGCTGTGGGCGGCGCGGCGGCGGTTCTCGTCGCTCTGGGCGGCGTAGTGGCGCCGGGTGGTGTTGACGTCCGCGTGCCCGAGCACGTCCGCCACCAGGTAGATGTCGCCGGTCTCGGCGTACAGGTTCGTGCCGAACGTCGAGCGCAGCTTGTGCGGCGTGATGTGCTTTAAGGGCGTGACGATCGAGGCGTATTTCTTCACCAGGTTCTGCACCGAGCGCACGTCCAGGCGCCGCTTCTGCGTCGAGAGGAAGAGCGCCTTCTCGTGCCCGGGCTGGGCCTCGATGGTCTTGCGCTGGTCGATGTACTCGCGCAGCACGTCCGCGACCTCTTCCGGAAAGTAGAGCACCACGCGCTGCCCGCCCTTGCGCGTGATGAGGAAGCCGTTGATGGAAAAGTCTATGTCGTCTATGTCCAGGCCCACGCACTCGCTGACGCGTATGCCCGTGCCAAGCAGGAGCGAAATCAGCGCCAGGTCCCGCAGGCGGGTCTTCTTGTGGTACTCGGCCTGCTTGGGGGTGAGCGCCTTGCCGCCGTCGTCCACCAGGTCCAGGAGCTTTGCCACTTCGTCCACTTCCAGGCGGACGATCTCGCGCTCGTGGCGCTTGGGCAGATCGACCAGCGCCGCCACGTTGGAGGGAATGCGCTCCTTCTTGAACAGATAGCGCAGCAGCGCCCGCAGGGAGGAGAGCTTGCGCTCCTTGGCCGCCTCGTCGTCGCAGAGCAGCTTGCCGCCGCGCTCGTAGGCGGTGAGGTAGTCCAGGTACGTCTCCACGTCCGTCAAATTGATCTGCGCCATGTCCGCGTAGGTGAGATCCGCCACGGCCTTGCCCGCGCAGCACGCCTTGTAGCCGACGAGGAAGTCGAAGAAGATCTGAAGGTCCCGCGCGTAGTTGAGCCGGGTGAGCGGCGTGGTCTCCGGCGTGATGCCGCGGAAGAACTCGGCGCAGAAGGAAGGCAGCTGCGGCAGCAGCTCCCGCAGCGCCTGGCCGTTGCGCAGGTCGCGCGCGTCGTGATAGGATAGATCCGCCATTTTCCAGCCCTCCCGTCCAAAATGCCCCCATCTCTTCGCAAAAGTTGTCTTTTGCGAAGAGATGAAACTCCTTCCCCCCGCCGCTGCGGCAATGGCCTAGCGGTCGCCGCGGCCGCCGCGGATGGCGGCGACGGCCAGCTCATCGCAGCGGTTGTTGTAGGCGTTGTCGCTGTGCCCCTTCACCTTCTGGAAGCGCACGCGGTGATTCCTGACGTGCAGGAGCAGCAGCTTCCACAGGTCCTGGTTTTCCACCGGGGACTTGCTGCTGGTCTTCCAGCCGTTGCGCTGCCAGTTGTCCAGCCAGTGCTTTTCAAAGGCGTTGATCAGATAGCTGGAATCCGAGTACAGCGTCACCTCGCAGGGCTCGCGCAGCGCCGCCAGCCCCTGTATGGCGGCAAAGAGCTCCATGCGGTTGTTGGTGGTCTCCGGCTGGTAGCCGGAGAGCTCCTTCTTGTTCCCCTGGTACAGCAGCACGACGCCCCAGCCGCCCGGGCCGGGGTTGCCCGAGCAGGCGCCGTCGGTGTAGATTTCGATCGATTTCAAATTTTTACTCCTTACAACTCGATGGCGCTTTAGCGCGATTTTGCGCTTTCTGCGCCCATGGCGCGGGACTTGTCGGCGCAGGCGCGCACGGCAGCTTCCAGCGCGGCGCGCAGGCCCTTTTCCTCCAGCACGCAGACGGCGTCGATGGTGGTGCCGCCGGGCGAGCAGACCATGTCGCGCAGCGCCGCCGGGTGCGAGCCGCTCTCCAGCACCATGCGGGCCGAGCCCAAAACGGTCTGCGCCGCCAGCAGCAGGGCGCTGTCGCGGCTGAGGCCCTCGCGCACGCCGGCGTCGGCCATGGCCTCGATCACCATGTAGACGTAGGCCGGGCCGCTGCCGCTCACCGCGGTCACGGCGTCAAAGAGCCTCTCCTCCACCACGACCGCCTTGCCGACGGCCGAGAACATCTCCTGCACGCAGTCCATCTCCGCCCGCGTCAGCGTGCTCTCCTTGGCGATGGCGGCCATGCCCTCCCCGACCATGGCGGGCGTATTGGGCATGACGCGGCAAAGGCGCGACTGCGGCAGCAGCGCGGCCAGGCGCTGCAGGCTCCAGCCCGCGGCGATGGAGAGCACGGCCTTGCCGCGCAGCGCCTCGCACAGGGGGCGCACCGCGCCCTCCAGCACCTGCGGCTTTACGGCGAGCACGACGATGTCCGCCCAGGCGCACAGGTCCTCCCCGCTGGCAAAGCCGCGCGTGTCCAGCTCCGCCTCGGCGCGGCGCACGGCCGCGGGGTTGACGTCATAGCAGCCCTTTTCGCAGCCATGCAGGCCGCGCAGTATGGCGCTGGCCATGTTGCCCGCGCCGAGAAACCCGATCCGCATTTGCACCCATCCTTTCCGGCATAAAAGAAACCGAACACCAGGGAAAGCCTGATGTCCGGTTGTACTTTGGCAGGGGAGACGCGACTCGAACACGCAACACACGGTTTTGGAGACCGTTGCTCTACCATTGAACTACTCCCCTATGCTTCCCCGCTCCGCTCTGGGAACGCTTCCGCGCTTTTCTCCCAGCCCTTTGCTTGGCACGTTCCTAATTATACTATGCCTTTCCGGCAATGTCAACCAGAACTTTTGCAAAAATTTTTGCCGCCCTCTCCCCTTCCGCTGCGGGGTCCGCAAAGGGGGGACCGGCGGGGCCGGCGGTCAAGCGCCCATCAAGTGCTCGATGAGGATCTTAAGCCCTATGCCGATGAGCACCAGGCCGCCCACAAGCCCGGCGCTGCGCTGGAATTTCTCGCCCAGCTTCTTGCCAAGGCGCACGCCCAGCGCCGAGAGCGTGAACGTGATGACGCCGATCCAGCCGGAACAGACCCAGATGTTCTCGCGCAGTATGGCCAGGCTGATGCCGACGGCCAGCGCGTCGATGCTGGTGGCCACGGCCAGGACGAACAGCTTGCCCGTGGCGGTGGGGTCCGCGGCCTCCTCTGCCTCGCCGGGGCGGATGCACTCATAGACCATCTTGCCGCCGATGAAGGCCAGCAGGCCGAAGGCGATCCAGTGGTCGACGCTCTCGATGTAGCGGACGAAGGTGGTGCCGGCAAGGTAGCCGATCAGGGGCATCAGAAACTGGAAACCGCCGAAGAACAGCCCGACCTTCAGGGCGTGCCGCCAGCGGAGGTCCTTGAGCGTGATGCCCGTGGTGATGGAGACGGCAAAGGCGTCCATCGCCAGGGAAACGCCCAGGAGCGCGATCTCGATAACGCTCATGTCTTTCCTTCCCTTTGTCTATGGAGTTTTCTCCGCGCACCAGGGCCCCCCTGCGCGCGGCATACCCCCAAAGTATACCACAAAGGGAGAAAAGCGGCAAGATATGCCGCGCCCTCAGGAGGCGCCCGTCAGGCGCTTTTCCATGTGCACCGTGGTGCCAAAGCCGGGCCGGGAGCGCACAGAGAGCGCGTCCATGAACGTCTCCATCACCGTAAAGCCCATGCCGGAGCGCTCCATGTCCGGGCGCGAGGTGTAGAGCGGCTCGCGCGCCTTCTCCACGTCCTCTATGCCCACGCCGCAGTCCACGATCTCCATCTCCACCCTGCCGCCCTCGTAGAGCGCGGCGGAAAGGCGCACCATGCCGCGCCCCTTGCCCTCGTAGCCGTGCAGCATGGCGTTGGTCACGGCCTCGGACACGGCGGTGCGCACGTCCTCCAGCTCCTCCAGCGAGGGGTTGAGCGGCAGCAGGAAGGCGCTCACCGCCGCGCGCGCAAAGGCCGTGTTCTCCTCCACCGCGAGGAAATCGATCCGCATCTCGTTGATCTTCTTCTCCATTTCGCTCCTCCTCCAACTTCTCTAGCACAGCTTCTCCACGATCTGGTACAGACCGGACAGGCGGAAGATCTGGTTGACGTGCGGCCCGGGCTCGCGCACCGCCACCGTGCCGCCGCGCTGGGACAGCGTCTTGTACCGCCCAAGCACCACGCCGATGCCCGAGCTGTCCATGAAGGTAAGGCCTTTTAGGTCCAGGACCAGGTGCTTTACGCGCGGGTTTGCGATCAGCGCCTCCAGCTCCGCGCGGATGTCCTTGGCCGAGTGGTGGTCCAGTTCCCCCGTGAGAAAGACCGTGACCGTGTCGCCCCTGAGCGTGTGTTTCATGCCGCTCCTCCCCTCCTGCAATTTCCTGTGTATCCCTATTCGCAGGGCGGCGCCCCTTTTCCTGCCGGCGTTTTTGGCAACCTTTGTCAGATGACAAAAGGCATGAAAAACCTTTTCCCTGCGCACACTGGACAAAAACTACGGAAGGGAAGGGATCTTGCGGTGAAGCGGGTTCTGCGCGCGGCGGCCGTGGCGCTGGCGCTCGCCATCGGCCTTGCGGCCGCGGGCTTTGGCGTGCTGGCAGTGCTTGTGATGACGGACGTCTACACCGACTTTGACGAGGAAAAGCTCGGCTCCTACTCGCAGACCACCTGGGTGCTGGACCGCGACGGCCAGGTGGTCTCCGGGCTCTACGGCAGCGAGGACCGGACGTACGTGCCGCTTGCCGAGATCCCGGAGCGCGTGCGCCAGGCGTTCCTTGCCGCGGAGGACGTGCGCTTCTACGAGCATCCCGGCATCGACGTGCGCCGCATCGCCGGGGCGCTGCTGGCAAACCTCAAAAGCGGCGGCCTTTCCCAGGGCGCCAGCACGATCACGCAGCAGCTGGTGAAAAACACGCACCTTTCGCAGGAGAAGACCTGGAGCCGCAAGTTCGAGGAGGCGATACTGGCCCTGAAGGTGGAGCGCGCCTACACCAAGGACCAGATCCTGGAGATGTACCTCAACTGCGTCTACTTTGGCAACGGCGCCTACGGCATCGGCACGGCGGCCTGGAAGTACTTTAACAAGCCGGTGGCGGAGCTGACGCTCACGGAATCTGCGGCGCTGGCGGCGACGCTGAAGGCGCCCTCGAACTACGCGCCGCACATCGAGCCGGAGAACAACGCCCGCCGCCGCGCGCTGGTGCTCTCCACGATGCAGGAAGAGGGCTACATCTCCGCGCAGGAGGCCGCCGCGGCGAAGGCGGAGCCCCTCGTTCTCTCCCCGGGCGGCGAAACGCTGGCGCAGGGCTCCTGGTATCTGGACGCGGTGCTGAGCGAGGCGGAGGAGATCCTGGGCGCGTCCGCGGCGGAGATCCTGGAGATGGGCCTGCGCATACACACCGGCCAGGACAGCGCCCTGCAGGCGATTTGCGACGAAGTCTTTGAAGACGAGACGCTCTTTCCCGAAGACAGCGCCGACGGCACGAAGTGCGAAGCGGCGCTGGTGCTGATCGACAGCCGCACGGGCGACGTGCTGGCGCTGAACGGCGGGCGGGAGTACGCGGTGCGGCGCGGCTTCAACCGCGCCCTGCACGGCAAGCGGCAGCCGGGCTCCGCGCTAAAGCCCCTGGCGGTGTACGCGCCGGCGCTGGAGCGGCGCATCGCCACGCCCGCGACCGTGCTCCTGGACGAGCCGGCGGACTTTGACGGCTACAGCCCGCGCAATTACGGCGACGTCTACTACGGGCCGGTGACGCTGCGCACGGCGGCGGCGCGCTCGCTCAACGTGCCCGCGGCACGCCTGCTCGACAAGATGGGCGGCTTTGCCGGGTACGAAAGCCTGCTGCGCTTCCGCCTGGATCCGGACGCGAGCGACACCGGTCTGTCCCTTGCCGTCGGCTCTATGCGCCAGGGCGTGACGCCCCTGCGCCTGTGCGCCGCCTACGCCAGCCTTGCCACCGGGCTCTACCGGGAACCCGTGCTGATCCGCCGCATCGAGGACGCGCAGGGGCGCACGCTCTACGAAGCGGCGGACGCGGGCGAGCAGGTATTGGAAGAGAGCGTGGCCTGCGTGCTGACGAATCTCCTGCGCTCCGCGGCGACCTTTGGCACGGCCAAGGCGCTCGATGCGCTGGACGTGCCCATCGCCGCCAAGACCGGCACCGTGGATTTTGACGAGGGAGGGAACCGCGACGCCTGGTGCGCCGCCTACACGCCCTCTCTTGCCGCGGTGTGCTGGATGGGCTTTGACCAGACGGACGAAGCGCACGCGCTGCCCGCTTCCGTCACCGGCGGCAAGCAGCCGACGCAATTGCTGCGCGAAGTGCTCTCGCGCCTGGAGCTGCCGCAGGAGGAGTTCCCCGTGCCGGAAACGGGCGTGACCTGGGCGGCGCTGGACGGCCGCACGCTGGACGGAACGCGGGAGCCGGCGCTGGCCGGGCCGTACACGCTGGAGGAGGACGTGGTCTACGAGATCTTCGTCTCCGGCACGGAGCCGCAGACGGTGTCCAGCCTGCGCACGCTGCCTGAGGCGCCCTCAGACCTCACGGCAGAGTCGGGAGAGGGCGGTCTGCCGCTGCTGCGCTTCACCGCGCCGGAGCAGGGCGCCGTCTACCACCTCTACCGCAGCTTCCGCGGCAGCGCCCGGGAGATCGCCGCGCTGACGCCGGATGCCGACGGCCAGGTGCGCTTCCTGGACGAGAGCGCGCAGCGGCTCTACACCTATGAGTACTTCGTCGTATCGGAGTTCCCGCAGAGCGGCCTGCTCTCCGCGGAGTCGGCGCGCGCGCACTACACCGTGCCGCTGCTGCCCTTTGCGCTGCCCTGGGACCTGGGCAGCCCGCCCTCCCCTTCCCCGACCTCCGTGCCGGAGCCGACGTTGGAGCCGACGCCGTCGCCGTCGGAACCGCCCCCGGCTCCTTCCGCGCCTGCGCAATAGGGAAAAGCCGCGCGCGGCGCCGGAAATCTCCTTCTGGTAACCGCTGGCAGAATTTGCTATACTAGAGCAAAAGCTGTCGAAGAAGGAGGGAATGTCGCTGTGAAGCGGAAAATAGCTGCCGGACTGGCCGCTCTGCTCCTGCTGTGCCTGCTGACGGGCTGCGCGCCGAAGCAGGCGACGGAAGTGCCGCAGGAGAGCGCGCCTTTGCCGGAAGAGGCGCGCGGCGATCTTGTGATCTGCCTGGGCGATGCGCTAAGGACGCTCGACCCGCAATCGGCCGTGGATACGGGGGACCCGGCGCTGATGCGCCTGCTCTACGAGGGGCTGACAAAGCCCGACCCGGCGGGCGGCTGGACGCTGGGCGCGGCGGAGAGCTATGCGCTGTCCGAGGACAAGCGGACCTGCACGTTCACGCTGCGCGCCGACGCGCTCTGGTCGGACGGCAGCGCGGTCACGGCCGAGGACTTCGTCTACGCCTGGCGGCGGCTGCTGGATCCCAAGAGCGACTCGCCCTTTGCCATGGACGCGGCGCTGTGGATCGAGGGCGGGGAGGCGTTCCTCTACGGCGAGCCGGACGCGGAGCTCGGCGTCCGGGCGCTGGACGAGCGCACGCTGGAGGTGCATCTCACCGCGCCCTACCCCTATCTTGACGCGCTGCTGGCCCTGCCGGCGCTGTCGCCGCTGCGCGAGGGCGCGCAAAACGCCACCAACGGCCCCTTTGTCCTCGCCGCGCAGGGCGAAGACGGCTGGACGCTGCGGCGCAGCGAGCACTACAGGGACTATGCGGCGGCGGAAACGCTGGAGCTGCGCTTTTACGACGAGGCGGAGGCGGTGCGCGCCTTCCGCGCCGGAGAGCTGGACATCTGCCTGCCCTTCCCGGAGACGGAGCTGGACGCGCTGCGCGAGGAAGGGGATCTGTGCCGGAGCGCCGAGGACACGATACTCTTCCTCGACATCAACTGCGCGCAGCCGCCCTTTGACGACGCGCGCGTGCGGCGGGCCTTTGCGCTGGCGGCAGACCCTGTCGCCGCGCTGCGCGAAGCGGATCTCCCCGGCTGGACCGCGGCGACGGGGCTTTCGCAGGACGGCCTGTGCAGGATGGACGAAGACGCGGCGCGCCAGAGCCTGGCGGAAGCGGGGTACCCGGACGGAGAGGGCTTCCCGGAGGCAACGCTCCTCATAACGGAGGCGGAGCGCGGCTTGGCCGAGGCGCTGTGCATTAGGTGGCGGGACGTCCTGGGTGTTTCCGTGCTTCCCGTAATGGAGGATGCCGAGGACATCGTGCAGGCGCGCCTGGACGGAGACTTTGTCCTGGCCAGAGCCGTGTATCTCAACGCCTACGGCGACGCGCAGGCGCTGTGGGATCTGGAGCTGAATTTGGCCTATTGGGCGTTGGAAGACGAGCAGGCGGCAGCTCTCCTTGCGCAGGCGAAAAGCGCCGAGGAAGAAGACGAGCGGCTCGATGCCCTGGAGGAGCTGGAGCGCCTGGCCCTGGAGGAAGGGATCTGCATCCCGCTTGCCCGCGGCGGCTTCTTCTGGCTGGCACAGCCGGACGTCGAGGGCGCGGTCTACACGCCCGCCGGCGAACTGCTGCTGCAGGGCGCGCACCGCGCCGCAAAATAAAGGAAGGCGGGGCTTTGCCCCGCCTGAGACTGTCGAAAAAGTAGAGCTGTTCGCTTGGGGATGCATGAAGGGGCCACAGCCCCTTCATCTTCAATCCGCAGCGGCGGCGTGTACGCTTCCGGAGGGTCCGCGTTAGCGGACCTGGAGGGCCGTACAAGCCGCAGGCTTGGTAGGCCCGGAACCCCGGACCGCGTCAGCGGTACGGGGCGCAGGCGGAGGAGCGATTCCGTAGGAATCGCTTCCGGTATCCGGCGCCCTGCGCGAAGCGCGCGGCGCTTCCGGAGGGTCCGCTTTAGCGGACCTGGAGGGCCGTACAAGCCGCAGGCTTGCTAG
>CALWKN010000107.1 GCA_944381265.1 uncultured Clostridia bacterium | reverse complement strand
GCGAGGAACGGTTCCGTAGGAACCGTTTCCGGTATCCGGCGCGTTGTGCGCGCAGCGCGCGGCGCGCCGGATGTCACTCGAAAAAATGCAAACTTGCATTTTTTCGAAGCGTGTCGACTTTGTCGACACGCTTCGAGCTTCGCCGTTTGGCGAAGCTCTTTTTTGCGCCCTGCGCATCCTGGGGGGCGCGTTTACAGCGCGGCGGCGGCCCAGGCCCGTTCTGCCGCGGCCTGCGCCTTGCGCGCCGCCTTGTGCAGGTCCGGCACCGGCAGCATCTTCCCCGCCGCCATGCGCCCGACGATGTCCGCGCACTCCGCCCGGTAGACCAGGGCGATGAGCGGGTAGTTGTTCGGCCCAAGGCGCGTGGGGTTCACCAGCAGCAGATCCGCGGCAAAGCCCGGCTCCAGACGGCCGGTCTTCTCCCCCAGGCCCTGCGCCCCGGCGATCGTCGCCGCGTAGAAGGCGTCGGAGGCCTGGAACTGCGAAGCGTTGCTGTCCAGTTTTCCGGCAAAGGCCGCCTGGCGCATCTCGCCCAGCATGGACAGGCCGTAAAAGCCGGTGGACAGGCAGGTGTTGACATCCTGGCGCAGGTTCTGCACGATGGGGAAACCGTGCCCGTCCTGCATCGCCTCCACGGCGGACATGGCCAGCGTGGCCCCCGCCGTGCGCAGGCGCTCGCGGTCGAAGAAGTCCGCCTGCGCGCCGCCCACGACCACGGTGCGCGGGGAGAGCAGGCGCTCCTCATTCAGCTTGCCGATGGGCGAAAGGCCGAAGGCCAGGCGGCTCAGCTGCTTTTCGTACTCGCTGTAGGCGCCGCGCACGAGCAGCGGCCCGGCGCTGCGGCGCGCCGCCTCGTACATGCGCGGCGAGGTCGTCTCCACGGAGAAGAGCGCGTCGCCCTGGGCAAAGCGCCCGCCCTCGCGCTTGGGGACGTCGAGCTTGCCGCTGTGCGCGGCGATGGGGTAGCCCGAGGCCGTGCGCTCGGGAAAGACGCGCAGCCGCAGGCCCAGCGCCTCGCCCTCGGCCCGCACCGCGGCGGCAAAGGCCGGGTGCGTAAGGTCTGCCACGGTCGTGGCGCCGGAGAGCAGCAGCTGCGTCAGGCCAAAGCGTGCCAGCGCCCGCTTGCCCGCCGACGTCAGCGCCTCCGCCGCCGCCTCCAGGAGCGGCAGCGCGCGGCCGTGCAGCATCTCCCCCTGCCAGCGGGCGCGGCTGTAGTCCGGCAGCAGCCCGCTGCCCAGCACCGCGCCCACGACCGAGGAGCCGACGTCGATCAGCCCCGGCAGCACCCACAGCCCGTGCGCGTCCACGCGATGCGCCGTGCCGTCGGCGATCTCCTCGCGGATGTCCAGGATCGTGTCGTCCTCTATGAGCAGGTCGGCGTATTTCATCTTGATGGAGTGGTAGCCCTCGTGGATGAACGTCACGATCAGGCCGCCCTTGACCAGCGTCCTCATGCGCCTTCCTCCTCTCCCTCCAGTATCGCGTTGAACGTGTCGATGTTCTCGCGCAGTTCCGCCAGGTTCGCCACGCCCAGGTTGTAGGCGTCCAGGAAGGCGCGCCGCTCCAGCGCCCAGGCCAGCGCCCCGCGCACGTCGTAGGTCAATTCGCCCTTGCCCAGGACCTTGATCACATAGACGCCCTTGCCCGCGGCGTGCGCCTTGCACAGCGCGTTCTCCATGTCCAGCAGCGAGCCCTGCTCGATGCGCGAGCCCTCGCGGTTGAAGGGCGCGCACACCACCTGGATCTCCGGTATGCCCGCCGCCGCGGCGATCACCGGCGCGCAGTGCGAGGACAGGCCCACGGCCCGCACCTTTCCCGCCTTCTGCATCTCCAGCATGTACTCAAACGCCTCTCGCTTTTCGCCAAGCTTCCCCGCCGCCACCTCGTGCAGCAGGAAGAAGTCCAGATACGGCGTGTCCAGCTCCCGCAGCGTGCGCGTCAGATCGTACTCCGCCTCCTGGCGCGAGCGGCCGTAGGTCTTGGAGGTCACCTGCACCTCGGCCCGGTCAAAGCGCGCCAGGGCCGCGGCCACCTGCGTCTGGCTGCCGTAGGCGTTGTCCGTGTCCCAGAACGTCACGCCATGCCGGCGCGCCGCCGCCTCCAAGATGCCTGCGCCGTACTCCGGCAGCGAGCGGTTGATGTGCTCCGTGCCAAAGCAGATCTCCGACACCGGTACCCCCGCCAGGCGCACGCGCCCGGCCCGCGTCTCTTTCCCGCCTTTCACCTCTTCTCCCTCCTTTGCGCCCTATCACCTGGCGTTGCCCAGGTACTTGACCACCACGTCCGAGATCCAGTCCGCGTACAGGTCGAAGCAGGTCTCGCCCGCCTCGATCGTGGCGTCGGCGGGATCGCCGACGTAGCCGGGGCACTGCGCCGTGCCCGTGGGCGCGTAGAGCGCCATCGCCCCGCCGTAGTAGCCCAGGCCATCCATCTTGTAGTTCTTCTCCGCCTCCGGCGGGTACCAGGAGGGCAGATCGTTCAGGTTCACCAGCTTTGGCACCGCCACCATCGTGCAGCTCGTCTCGTCCTCGCCGCCGTGGCCCTGGTGCTCCGGGTTCTTGAGAAACTTGGGCCACTCGTCGTTCATGGGCGGGATCCAGTTGACCACCATGGCGGTGAGGCCGTGCTCCTCGTAGAGGTCCTTGGCCGCCACGTTCATCGAAGCCAGGTTCTCGGCGTGGCTGACGCAGAAGATGAACTTCTTAAAGCCGCTCTTGGACAGCGACACGCAGATCTCCTCCGTCATGCGGATCAGCGTCTCCTGGCGCACATAGCCGTTGCCAAAGTTCTCCGTGCGCTCGAACTGGTTGGTCTGCACGCCAAAGGGGAAGGCGAAGCCCGGCACCGCCTCCATGCCCTTCTTCTCCAGGTACTGCGCCACGCGCCGCACCAGCACGTTGCCCTGGAAGGTGTCGCAGCCCAGCGGCAGGTGCTTGCCGTGGTTCTCCAGCGCGCCAAAGGAAAAGACGATGGTGTCGCAGGTCTTGAGCTTCTCCTTCAGCTCCGCCGCGGTCAGCTCCGTGATGTTCTTCGGCCCGCGCACCTCGTAAAGCAGTTCTTCCTCGCTGTACATGGTTTGTTCCCTCCGTTTTTTTGTGCACAATCTCTGTGGATATGTGGATAACTCCTGTGGAAAACCCGGGGAAAGCGGTGGACGCAGCGCGCTCCTGCCGCCTTTCTCCGGCCGCCCCTTCTGTGGATAACTCTATTGCGCGGTGAAGCCGCCGTCTATGACCAGGCAGGCGCCCACAACGCCCGAGGCCTCTTCGCTTGCCAGGAACAGTATGCCGTTTGCCACTTCGTCGGTGGTGATGAGGCGGCCGATGGGCTTTTCCACCCTGACCTGCTCGAGCAGCTTTTGCCGCTTTTCCGGATCCGTCTCGCCCTCCCAGAAGATGGGCGTGTCCGTGGCCCCGGGGCAGACGCAGTTGACGCGCACGCCGTAGGGGATGGCTTCCAGCGCCGCGGAGCGCGAGAGGCTGACCATCGCGCCCTTTGTGGCGGTGTAGACGGCCAGCTCCTCATAGCCGACAAAGGCCAGCTCCGAGGCGCAGTTGACGATGGCGCCGGAGCGCTGCGCCTTCATCTGCGGCAGCACCTCCCGCATCATCAGGAACGTGCCGCCAAGGTTTACGTTCATCATCTTGTCGTAGTCCGCCTTGGTGGTGTCGGCAAGCAGCTTTGTGATCTGCACGCCGGCGACGTTGACCAGTATATCGATGCGCGAAAAGGCCGCCAGCGCCTGCGCCGCCGCCGCTTTGACCGCCGCCTCGTCCGAGACGTCGCAGGGCCAGGCGATCGCCTCGCCCCCAAAGCTGCGGATCTCTTCCGCCGTTTCGCGCAGCCCTTCCGCGTTTACGTCCACGAGGAAGACCCGGGCTCCCTCCATGGCCAGCCGCACCGCCGCCCGCGCGCCGATGCCCGAGGCCGCGCCGGTGACGATGGCGGCCTTATCCTTGCACTTCATGCCGTTCCTCCTAAAAAAGGGGCCGGAAAAGCCCCCGCGTTTTCCTTATGAGTATACAACAAATCCGCTCCCGCTTCAAGCCAAGAGGGCGGGCGGCCGGGGCTTCGCCCCACCCACCCGCCCTTCGCCCGGCGCTGCACGCCGGGCGACCCCCAGCGGGGCTTGCCCCCCGACTGGGGCCCCTATTTTTCTCCCCGCATAGCGATTGCACATCCGGGCGGAATGGATTATACTATTTATAGTGGCACATCAAGATCGTTACACAGGAGGACAGAACCATGAAAATGCGCAACTTTGGCAAGCTGGGCATCCAGGGCTCGGCCTTCGGGCTGGGCTGCATGCGCTTCCCGATGAAGGAAGTGGACGGCAAGAAGGTCGTGGATGAGGAAAACGCGATCCGCATCATCCGCACCGCCATCGACGGCGGCGTGACCTACATCGACACGGCCTACGTCTACCTCGGCGGGCAGTCGGAGGTGGTGGTGGGCAAGGCGCTGCAGGACGGCTACCGCGACAAGGTGACCATCGCCACAAAGCTCCCCACCTGGCTGGTGGAAAAGCCGGAGGACATGCAGCGCTTCTTTGACGAGGAGCTGGCTCGTCTTCAGACGGACCACATCGACTTCTACCTTGTGCACTCCCTCACCGGCGAGCGCTGGCCGAAGATCAAGGCCCTTGGGGTCTGTCAGTTCCTCGACCGCCTGAAGGCGGAGGGCAAGATCCGCTATGCCTGCTTCTCCTTCCACGACAACTACGAGGCCTTCGCAGCGATACTGAACGACTACGACTGGGACATGGTGCAGATCCAGTACAACTTCATGGACATCGAGAACCAGGCCGGCACCAAGGGCCTGGAACTGGCGGGGGAGAAGGGCATCCCGGTGGTCATCATGGAGGGCCTGCTGGGCGGGCGCCTTGCGGTGGCGCCGGACAACGTGCAGGCGCTCTACGACGCCTACCCGGTCAAGCGCTCGCCGGTGGAGTGGGCCTTCCGCTGGCTGTGCGACCACCCGCAGGTGGCGACCGTGCTCTCCGGCGTCACCACCGTGGAGCAGACGCGCGACAACCTGCGCATCTTTGACGCGGTGGAGCCCGGCTGCATGAGCGACAGGGAGAAGGACCTCATCGCCCGCGTGCGCGAGGCCTACCGTAGCCGCACCAAGGTGGGCTGCACGGGCTGCGCCTACTGCATGCCCTGCCCGCAGGGCGTGGACATCCCCGGCGCCTTCTCCGCCTGGAACAACGCCTCGCTCTACGGCGGCCTGCACGCCGGCAACGCCGACTACAAGCGCCTGGAGGAAAGCGGCAAGTCCCCGAAGAACTGCGTGGAGTGCGGCTCCTGCATGGCCGTCTGCCCGCAGCACATCGACATCATCGAAATGCTCAAGAACGTCACGGCGGACCTGGCATAAAAAGGCGCGCGCGGACGTCTCCCCCGGAAGGGCGCGCCCTTCCGGGGGAGTTTTGTCAGAAAAACCCCCGCGCGGCGGTTGAAGCGTGCGCGGGGACTGTGCTATAATAGAAGCGGTACGACCCCGCTTTTTGGGGCGGAAAATCACGGATCTTCGAGGTGTGGGCCATGGCAGGGAAGACGTTTGGCGACCGCTTGCGCGAACTGCGCAAGGAGCGCGGCATGCAGCAGAGGGAACTGGGGGATCTGTACAATCTCTCCTCCAGCGCCATCGGCTCCTACGAGCGGAATCTGCGCGAGCCCACGCTGGAGCTGCTGCTGCAGCTCTCGGAGTACTTCGGCGTCTCGGTGGACTACCTGCTCTGCCGCACGGAGGAGCGCCTCACCGCCACCGACTACAAGGAGAAGGACGCCTACGAGCTGTCCGAGTTCATGAGCGCGCACACCATCACCGTGGGCGGCGTGGTCGTCACCGACGAGGACAAGCGCCGCATCTGCGACATGGCCACCGGCCTGTTCTGGACGCGCATCACCGCCACCAACCGCAAAAACGAAACCTGACGTTTTCGCCGGACGTGACAATTTTCAGACGAGGAAAGGGCCTCCGCATCGACTCGCGAAGCGAGTCGTCGCGGGGGCCCTGTGGAAACGGGGAGGGGGAAGCCCGCCGCAGGCGGGCAGCCCCCTCCCCGTTTCCACGGCGTCGAGGGCTGCCGGGGTGGGGCGAGGCCCCGCCGGGCAGGAGAGGCGACCGCCGGTCTGTTTAGAGGGGCTTTTCCGCCAGCGTGGCCAAGAACGTGGGCACGTTGTGCCTGTGCAGGAAGCCGCTGCCGTTGGTGTCCTCGTAGAGGTCGAGCAGGCGGAAGCCGGCCTGAAGCTGGCCGCGGATCTGCTCCTCCAGCGTGTGGGAAAACTGCACGCCCTCGTCGTTTGCGCGCAGCTCCTCCATCTGCGCGGGGTTCTTCAGTGGGTTAAAGGGCAGCGTCTCGGTGACAAGGCCGCTCTCCTCGTCCTGAAAGAGGTAGTTTACGCCGTTGTCCATGCCGGCCAGGAGCCGCCCGCCCGGCCGCAGCACGCGGAAGCACTCCCGCCACAGCGGCAGCACCTGCTCGATGTAGCAGTTGGCCACCGGGTGAAAGATCAGGTCGAACTGCCCGTCGGCAAAGGGCAGGGGGCGGCTCATGTCCGCGCGCACGATCGTTATGTCGTATCCCTCGCGCGCGGCCACCTCGCGCTCGCTCTGCAATTGCCGCTCCGAGTAGTCCAGCACCGTGCAGACGGCGCCATGCGCGGCAAATACCGGCATCTGCTGCGCGCCGCCCGCCGCAAGGCCCAGCACCCGGCAGCCGGCAAGCTCCGGGTACCAGTGCCTTGGCACGAACTTCGTCGGCGTCAGCAGCAGGTCCAGCGCCCCGTTTCGCGCCTCCAGGTACTTTTCGTGCGTCAGCGGCACGCCCCATTCCCAGCCGCTCTCGACCCAGCGGTCGATGGTCGCGGCGTTGATGTCCGTGTACTCCATATCGTTTGACCTCCTTTTAGTGCGTCTTAGTCCAGGCGCACGCGGAAGACCACCGGCGCCTGCGAATCGCTCTTCGCGGCGGAAACGCGCAGCGCGTCCTCGCTCCGCTCCCAGGTGCAGGCGCCGCCGTCCAGGGGCTCCACCGCCCGGATGATGCCGGCGAAGTTCGGCTTGCTGCTGGCGTCGCGGCAGCCCAGGGCGGGGAAAGCATACTTTCCGTCCGCTGCGCCGCGCAGGGCGATGGCGTAGATGCAGTCGCCCTTCATGGTGTAGCGAACGTCGTCCTTGGTGAACTCCTTGCGCACCGCGTCGGTGAACTGCCCCTCCTGCACCGCAGTCGGCCCCTCGGCGGACACGCGCCAGACGTGCGTGCCGTAGATGGCCTCGCCGTTCGTGCGCAGCCAGGCGCCAATGGCGCGCAGTATGGCCGCATCCTGCTCCGGGATGGTGCCGTCGGCGCGGGGGCCGATGTTGAGCAGCAGGTTGCCGTTCTTGCTGACGATGTCCACCAGGTCGCAGAGTATGTCCTCGGCGGCGCGGTAGTTGTTGTTCTCCGTGTAGCACCAGGAGTTGAGCGCCACGGCGGTGTCGGTCTGCCAGTAGTAGGGCTTGGCCTCGGCAAACTGCCCGCGCTCGATGTCCACCAGCGCCGCGCCGAACATGAAGGCGTCGTGCTTGTAGCAGATGAGCACCTCCTGCCCCCACTCCGCGGCGCGGTTGTAGTAGTAGGCCGCCAGCTTCTTGAGGTAGGGCCGGAAGGACTCGTGCTGGATCCACCAGTCGAAGTAGAGCAGGCGCGGCCGGTAGCTGTCGATGATCTCGCAGGTGCGGATGAGCCAGTCCTGCAGGTACTCCTCCGTGGGCCTGGGCTCGCTGTGGATGTCGTGCAGTTCCGCGTCCGGCATGGAGGGCCAGTAGAAGTCGCCGCGCTGCAGCGGCTCGCGGATGTCGCTGTCAAAGTCCTTGCCGTGGCCGAGGAAGAACCAGTGCTCGGCGCGGTGGCTGGAGGCGCCGCCGACCAGCCCGCGCGCGGCGAAGGCCGCGTTTAGTTCCCCCAGTATGTCGCGCTTGGGGCCCATCTCCGCCGCGTTCCAGTGCGAGATCTCGCTCTTGTACATCTGGAAGCCGTCGTGGTGCTCGGCCACGGGCACGACGTACTTGGCGCCCGCCTCCCGGAAGAGATCGGCCCAAAGTTCTGGATCGAAGTTCTCGGCCCGGAACATGGGCACAAAGTCCTTGTAGCCGAAGTTCTTGTGCGGACCGTAGGTCTTTACATGGTGCTCGAACTCCGGCGTGCCCTGGATGTACATATTGCGCGGGTACCACTCGTTGGCAAAGGCGGGCACGCTGTACACGCCCCAGTGGATGAAGATGCCGAACTTCGCCTGCCGGAACCAGGCGGGCACGGGGTGCGCGCAGAGGGAATCCCAGTCCGCGCCGTAGGGCCCGCGGGCGATGCCCGCTTCGATCTTCTGCAGCGCCGCGTTCATATCCTTCATTTGCCGCTCCTTCCGCGCCCGGGGGTCGCCGCCCCGGGTGCTCGTGTTTTTCCCTTCCAGTATATCGCATCGCGCCCGGCGGCGGAAGGGGGCGCGAAAAACTTTTCCCCCGCCCCTGGCGCAATATTAATTTTGCGAAATCGTCTTGCATTTGCCGGGGAATTGTTCTACCATACCTTTTGGCTTTTTTGCATCGCGCCGCGCCGGAAACACAGAGGCGCGGGTGCGCGGACGAGAAAGAGGGGTGCGCATGGCTTCGAAAAACCTCACGCGCGACATGAGCTACGGCCGGCCCGTCGGGCACATACTGGCCTTCGCTTTGCCGCTGATCTTCGGCAATCTGTTTCAGCAGATGTACAGCATGGTCGATACCATTATCGTCGGCCAGTACTTGGGCGTGGACGCGCTGGCGGCGGTGGGCTCGGTGGGCTCGCTGCAGTTCCTGATCATCGGCTTTTGCAACGGCTCCTGCGCCGGGCTGTCGATCCCGGTGGCGCAGCGCTTCGGCGCGCAGGACGAGGACAACTTAAAGCGCTATGTGGCAAACAGCGTCTGGATCGCGCTTGCGATGTCCGTCGTCATCACGGCCGTGACCGTGGCCCTGGCGCGCAACATACTGATCTGGATGCAGACGCCGGACAACATCATCGAGGACGCCTACGCCTATCTCGTGGTGATCCTGGCCGGCATCCCCACCACGATCCTCTACAACCTCGCCTCCGCCATCATGCGCGCGCTGGGCGACAGCCGGCGCCCGCTCTACTTCCTCGTCCTCTCTTCGGCTTTAAACGTGGTGCTGGACCTCGTCTTCATCATCAACTTCCACATGGGCTGCGCCGGCGCGGCCTGGGCCACCGTCCTCTCCCAGCTGATCTCCGGCCTGCTCTGCGTGTTCTACATGATGAAGAAGCTGACGATACTGCGCATGGAGAAGCGGCAGTGGAAGCCGAGCCTTTCCCACATCAAGACGCTGTCCTTCATGGGCTTCCCGATGGGGCTGCAAAACTCCATCACCGCCATTGGCTCTGTTGTGCTCTCCTCCTCGGTGAACACCCTGGGCTCCACGGCGGTGGCCTCCATGACGGCGGCAAGCAAAGTGCAGATGATCTTCAACTGCGCCTACGACGCCATGGGCACGACCATGGCCACCTACTGCGGGCAGAACCTGGGGGCGCGCAAGCTCTCCCGCATCGGCAAGGGCCTGCGCTGCGCGATGGGCATCATGATCGGCTACTCCATCGTCTCCCTCATCGTGCTCTACTTCCTGGGCACGACGATCGCGCTGCTCTTTGTCAGCCCTGAGGAAACGGAGATCCTGAACAACGCGCACACGTTCCTGCTCATCAACTCCGCCACCTCCTTCCTGCTGGCCTTTGTCATCAACTTCCGCTATGTGATCCAGGGCCTGGGCTTCAGCAACTACGCGCTGTTTGCCGGTCTGTTCGAGATGGTGGCGCGCACGCTGGTGGCCTTCCTGCTGGTGCCGCACCTGGGCTTCACCGGCGCGTGCCTGGCCAACCCGGCGGCGTGGCTGGCGGCGGACTCCTTCCTCATCCCCTGCTACTTCTTCGTCATGCGCAAGCTCCGCGCCCGCGTCGAGGAAGTGCCCGACATTCCCCTCCCCATCTGACCTCCCCTGTTTTTCCCCGCCGGCGAAGGGGGCCCTTTCCCGGCGGCGCGACGATCCCGGGCTCTTTGCAGCGCGCAAGGAGCCCGGGATTTTTTCCCCTATATAAAAAGAAAGGATGGTTTTCCCCATGCAGCAGGATTTCATGAAGACGCGGCCGGTTTTGCCGCTGGTTTTGTCCATGTCGCTGCCCATGGTGCTCTCCATGCTCGTGGCCTCGCTCTACAACATCGTGGACAGCTACTACGTGGCGCGCATCAGCGAGGAGGCGATGACGGCCCTGTCCCTGGTCTACCCGATGCAGAACCTGATCAACGCCGTGACCATCGGCTTTTCCATCGGCGCCAACGCCGTGATCGCCTACCACCTGGGCGCGCAGCACCAGCGGGAGGCCGAGGCCGCCGCCGCGCAGAGCCTGATCTGGAACGGCCTGCACGGCCTTGCGCTGACCGCCCTTTGCATCGGCGCGCTGCCCGCCTT